>CAZRFT010000320.1:0-12846 GCA_964599255.1 uncultured Neptunicoccus sp.
AATGGGCAGGTGGTTAACGGGCTATTCTGTAGAGACTTGTTGATGCACTTCGATGATGTTTCCCTCTGGATCCATAAAGAATACCTGATGCCATTCTTCGGCGAAGGCGGTGCCATAATCCGAATAAGGGATATTTTGATCATCCAGAATTTTTAGAAACGCCGCCAAATCATCGGTGCGAAAGGCGATGTGACCGCGCTCTACCGGATTGATCGATTGACCATGTTTATGGGCGACATCAAAGGCGCGTTCCGCCAAATGCATTTGCATGGAGCCTTCGGTCGCAAATTTAATCTTGCCATCAAATCCTTTGTCCTTGGTCGCCTTGGGACGTGGGAAATTTGAGATTGGGATGTCATCGAGTCCAAGCACATTGGTATAGAAATCATGCATCCGATCGACGTCGTCAGCGACAAAGTTAATATGGTGGAATTCGAGTTTCATAAATTTTGACCCTCAGTGAATATCAAGTTTGAGCACTTAATGTCGCAACCAAGAAAGATGGCTGTGTTTTGCATTCTGGCAATAAGTTGCAAACATTACGCACGCGCGATAGTCTTTCTGCAAGGTCTAAAAAGGGAAGTCAGTTACATGAAAAAATTATTTATGCGGTTTTCGGGCGGTCTTTTGACCCTTTTGCCTTTCCCAGCTCTAGCGACTCTTACAGCACCACCACCCCCAGTAGTGAGCGACAGCAATAATGATGAGATTGCGCTTATGTTGGGTCTTTTGATTGTAGGGTTTGCTTTGTTTAGCAATGGGACGGGCGCGGCTCGCGGTAAATCCGAGAAGAAGAAAATACAAAAAGATGAAGACCAAAAAACGATTGTGAAATTCTGATCGTCTATTGGGACAAAAACATTCGTTTTATTGGATCAATTATTACCAGCCAAAAACGATGTGTCATAAGGGGCGCATCGACTTTGCTGGTTAGGCCAAATGTAACGGTTTCCTCTTTCTGTGTCACATAAAGGGTGCCGAACATCCAATCCCAAATTGCTAAAGTAGTGCCGTAGTTTTTATTGTAATGCTGAGGATCGGTAGAGTGGTGGATTTGGTGTTGTGCGGGTGAAATGATCAAACGCTCAACAATTGGGCCAAAAGAAACCCAGATATGAGAATGATGGAAATTTCCCATAAGTAAAATGCCGATGACAAAAAATATATTTAAGCCTGCGATTTGCAGTGAAGTGAGTTCAGCAGAAAGTAATGCCAGGATCATACCTTGGCCAACGCCAGAGAAGGCCGCCAGCCCGATTGCCGCCACAACAATGCCAAGCGGGTGTTGCCGGTAAAAGGCAATGGGCGTCATTACCTCTGCACTGTGATGCACGGCATGAAGCGGCCATATCGTGTTGATATTGTGAAACGCCCGATGCACGGCGTAGCGTGCAAAATCGTGAACTAAAAATAATAAGAGCGCCGCGACAATTGGCGAAGCTACATATCGAGGATTTGTTTCTAAGAACCCATGAAACGCCACGGCGAAATAGGCGGTCATTAAAGCGGTTCCTGCTAGGCCCGAAATCGAAAGAATGCGCCCCAAAAGAAAGAGCTTCACATCAAGTAGCGTCGATTTATGGGTGTAAATCTCTTTCGGGAGGAGCCATCGCCAGAAGCCAATTTTGATCCTTCGCATGCGATAGATGACATAGGCGATAGGAACGCAGCTAATCAAATATTGTGGGGCAATTAAGACATCCAGAGGAAGAAGATGGTCCCATATCTGCGTCAGCATATCGTACATGGCAAAACGCTATCGTTAGCACGGCCTACGTCAAGAACTAGATTTGGCTTGGGTCATTGGAGTGAAGCTCAAACTGGAAGTACTATAACAAAAAACGCAGCCCCGGGGCTGCGTTTCTTTTTTTTATCCGCCGAAATCGTCCAGCATGATGTCTTCCCGGTCGACGCCCAAATCTACGAGCATGTTGATGACCGATTGGTTCATGATGGGCGGACCACACATGTAGTATTCGCAGTCCTCGGGTGCGGGGTGGTTTTTAAGATACTCTTCGAAAAGGACGTTATGGATGAAGCCTGTGTAGCCTTTCCAATCATCCTCTGGCATCGCATCCGACAGAGCGACGTGCCATTCGAAGTTTTTGTTTTCCTTGTCCAGCATATCGAAATCTTCGACATAGAACATTTCGCGCTTCGAGCGGGCACCGTACCAGAAGCTGATTTTACGCTTGGTTTTGATGCGGCGAAGCTGGTCGAATATGTGGCTGCGCATGGGCGCCATGCCAGCACCACCGCCCACAAAGACCATTTCCTTCTCTGTGTCGCGTGCAAAGAATTCGCCGAATGGACCAGAGATCACAACATCATCACCAGGCTTTAGGTTGAAGATGTAAGAGGACATGATGCCCGCTGGGATGCCTTCAGAACCT
Source organism: uncultured Neptunicoccus sp. (assembly GCA_964599255.1). GTDB lineage: Bacteria > Pseudomonadota > Alphaproteobacteria > Rhodobacterales > Rhodobacteraceae > Amylibacter. The sequence goes on from CAZRFT010000320.1 coordinate 2,394, forward strand.
GGAGGAGGAGAGGCGATACGGACGTTCAGCATCACGATGCCCTTTTCCTCTGGGTAGTTGGCCATTGAATAGGCGCGTTCCACAGGCTCGTCAGATTTAGAAGTCACATCCCAAATCTTAAAGCGATCCCAATCGTCATGATATTCCTCTTCCACGTCGAATTCTTTGTAAGAAAGATCGTATGGTGGGCATTCGATTTGGATATAGCCGCCAGCACGGAAATCCACGTTTTCACCCTTTGGAAGCTCAAGCACGAGCTCTTTGATGAACGTTGCCACGTTGTGGTTTGAGCGAACTTTGCAGGTCCATTTTTTAACGCCGAAGACCTCTTCTGGGACTTCGATATTCATGTCTTGCTTCACAGCCACCTGACAAGAAAGGCGATCGCCTTCTTTCGCTTCGCGCTTGGTGATGTGGGATTCCTCTGTCGGCAAGATCGAGCCGCCGCCAGAGTGGATTTTCACACGGCATTGCGCGCAAGTACCACCGCCACCGCAGGCAGAGGGGACGAAGAGTTTTTGATCTGCAAGCGTGGTCAGAAGTTTACCGCCCGCAGGAACGGAGACCGTCTTTTCACCATTGATCGTGATATTCACATTTCCGCTTGCTACCAGCTTGGAGCGGGCAAATAGGATGATCGTTACAAGAGCAAGAACGATCAGTGTGAAGAAAAGTATACCGAAGCCAAGTGTCGCCATGGATATGCAGCCTTAGAGTTTTACGCCACTGAAGGACATGAAGGCCATAGCCATCAAACCAGCGGTGATGAAAGTGATCCCCAAACCTTGAAGGCCATCAGGGATGTCGGAATATTTTAGTTTCTCGCGAACACCGGCCATTGCGGTGATTGCCAATGCCCAGCCGAAGCCAGAAGAAACACCGTAAGTCACAGATTCGGCGAAGTTGTAATCGCGTTCTACCATGAAGAGCGAACCACCCAAGATCGCGCAGTTTACCGTGATCAAGGGAAGGAAAACGCCCAATGCGTTGTAAAGCGGTGGGAAATACTTATCGAGTACCATTTCCAAGATTTGAACCAAAGCTGCGATCACCCCGATATAAGAAATCAAACCAAGGAAAGTCAGATCAATATCTGGGTAACCCGCCCAAGCCAGCGCACCGGGAGCAAGTACGTTGTTCAGGATCAGGTTGTTTGCTGGTACGGTGATCGATTGCACGATCATCACAGAGATGCCCAAACCGATCGCGGTGGAGATTTTTTTCGAAACAGCGATGAAGGTACACATGCCCAAGAAGAAAGAGAGGGCAAGGTTTTCAACGAAGATCGCCTTGACGGCGAGGGAGATGAGCTCTTCCATTAGTGTGCCTCCACCGTTTGAATTTTGAACTCACGCTCTTCGACCTGCTCTGGTTTCCATGTGCGGAATGCCCAGATGATCAAACCGATGATAAAGAATGCTGATGGTGGCAAAAGAAGCATGCCGTTTGGCACATACCAGCCGCCATTGTTCACTGTTTCAAGAATGGTGACGCCGAAGAGGCTACCCGAACCGAAAAGCTCGCGAATAACGCCAACCATCATCAGGATCAGGCCATAACCCATGCCGTTGCCCACACCATCAATGAATGAGGCAATTGGTGGGTTTTTCATCGCGAATGCTTCTGCGCGGCCCATCACGATACAGTTGGTAATGATCAAACCGACAAAAACCGAAAGTGTTTTGGAAATCTCAAAGGCGTAAGCCTTTAGGATTTGGTCGACCATGATCACAAGCGATGCGATGATCACCATTTGAACGATGATCCGGATAGAAGCCGGAATTTGGCTCCGGATCATGGAGATGAACATAGAAGCAAAGCCTGTCACGAAGATCACGGCCACAGACATAACGAAAGCCACTTGAAGGGACGAGGTCACCGCAAGAGCGGAACAAATACCAAGGACCTGCAATGTGAGCGGGTTGTTATCGACCAGCGGGTCAACCAACATATCGCGGTAAGTTTGTGCCATTAGAACTCTCCTTCTGCCAAACGATCTAGGAACGGATCGTAGCCTTCTTCACCCAACCAGAAGCGCACAAGGTTATGAACGCCCACAGTGGTAAGGGTTGCGCCCGCCAAAGCGTCGATGTGGAATTCATCGCCTGCGGCTGGTGCAGTTTTTGTGACTGAGATTTGAATAATGTCTTCTTCGTCAGCGAGCTTTTTACCCTTCCACAAGGCTTTCCAGCGGGGGTTATCCACCTCTGCCCCAAGGCCAGGTGTTTCAGCATGCTGATAGAATTGAAGGCCGAAGATGTCGTTGCCGTTTTCTTCGACAGCGATAAAGCCATAAAGTGTGGACCAAAGACCATAGCCGTGGATCGGCAGGATCACCTTGTCCACATCACCGCTATCGTCGCGAAGAAGATAGACAGTGACATATTTTGACTGACGTCCGATGCTTGCAGGATCATCCTCTAGCTCGATTGAGGTTTCGGGATCATCCGCGGCTGCAAGATCGTCGAAAGATGCGGGGTCAAACTTGTCGGTGAAAAGACCTGTTTCGACCTCTAGGATATGTTGTTCGAATGCGCCGAAGGCTTCGACAACATCAATGCCTTCTTCATAAATGCCAGCGACCTGAAGAATATTGACTTGTTTATCTTTAAGCGAGTTCACCGCCTGCACGGGACGCAAGCTTACCGCGACAGATGACACAATCAGCGAGGCGACCAAACAAACAGCTGTTGCCACGAATATTGTTTTTCCAACGGAATCCGGTGGGGAAGCGAGGAAGCGACCGATGGGTCCTTTTTTCTTATCGTCTTCAGACATTGCGTCGTGCCCTACGTTTGATGTTTGCCTGCACCACGAAGTAATCGATCAAGGGGGCAAACACGTTACCGAATAGAATCGCCAACATCATACCCTCTGGGAAGGCAGGGTTAATTACACGGATCATCACAACCATGAAACCAATCAGCGCGCCGTAGATATAGCGGCCGAGGTTTGTATGTGATGCAGAGACAGGTTCAGTGACCATGAATGCCAAGCCAAAGGCGTAGCCGCCAACAACAAGGTGCCAGTACCAAGGCATTGCAAACATTGGATTTGTATCTGAACCAATGAAGTTCAAGAGGTATGAAAACGCGATCATGCCGCCCAAACAACCCACAACCAAACGCCAATTGGCGATGCGCGTGACCAACAAGAAGGCAAGACCGATCATACAAGCCAATGTCGAGGTTTCGCCCATAGAGCCCTGAACGGTGCCCAAAAACGCGCTCATCCAGTCGATGCCGTTAGCGGTTAGGTCTTGGTAGCCTTGAGAGGCTGAAACAGAAAGGGCGGTTGCCCCTGAAAACCCATCCACGGGTGTCCAGATCGTGTCGCCTGACATTTGTGCAGGGTATGCGAAGTATAGGAACGCACGTCCTGTAAGCGCAGGGTTCAGGAAGTTTTTGCCTGTGCCGCCAAATACCTCTTTGCCGATCACAACACCGAAGATGATGCCAAGCGCAACCTGCCAAAGTGGCGTAGAGGCGGGCAAAATCAAGGCGTAAAGCATAGACGTGACAAGGAAACCCTCGTTCACCTCGTGTCCGCGAACGGTGGCAAAAATTACCTCAAAAATACCACCCGCAACCAGGGTCACGATATAGATGGGTAGGAAATAAAGCGCGCCGTGGCAAAGATTTGCGAAAACATTAGTCGGATCAAAGCCAATGCCAAGCGTGCTGAGGATCCAACCGCGCCATCCCGCGGCTTCTGCACCTTGCAATGCCATATTGGTTTGCAGGCCAGTGTTATACATTGCCATCAAGATACATGGGATTGTTGCAATCACCACGTAAGTCATGATGCGCTTCATATCGATATAAGCGCGCGCATGCGGGGCGGCCGTTGTTACGGTTTTTGGCGTGTAAAGAAAGCTTTCCACCATTTCATAGATGGGGAAATATTTTTCATATTTTCCGCCTTTTTCGAAATGTGGCTCGATCCGGTCAAAGAAATTACGCATTCCCATTGGCCTAGCCCTCCTTCTCGATCTTGGTCAGGCAATCGCGAAGCGCCATGCCATATTCATATTTGGCTGGGCAGGCAAAACCAACGAGGCCCAAATCCTCTTCGTCCAATTCCAAGACACCCAAGGCCTGCGCCTGATCTGTGTCCATAACCAACATGGCCCGCAAAAGCTGTGTTGGCAGGTAATCTTGGGGCATCAGCTTCTCAAACGTACCCAAGGGCACCATCGCACGACGGCCACCGTTTAGGTTCGAGGTCAGCGGGAAGAGCTTGCGTGAAATCGCAGAGCCCAAAACCGGTTGGAACGAGTATTTTGAGAACATCGGACGGATCCAGCCCATAGGGATCTGTTTGTGATCTTCCTCGATCAATGTCATTTGACGCGCATAACGGCCCAAATAGGCACTTGGCCCTTCGCCCATGCGACCTGAAAGAATGGAGCCAGAGATCATACGAAGTGGTTCTTTGCCCGCAACCTCGCCTTTTGAAAGATCTTCCATCGATTGACCCGCAGTTACGCGCAACAGGCGTGGATTTTTCGCACGCGGGCCAGTGATGGCGACAACGCGCGACGCGTCCAACGTGCCAGATTTCAAAAGACGCCCAATGGCAATCACGTCTTGGTACCCGATGGTCCAAACGAAATCTTCAGATGTTGGTGGTTTTAAGAAGTGAATATGTGTGCCCGCAAGGCCAGATGGGTGTGGGCCAGAGAAAGCGGCGGTTTCGACACCTTTGATTTTGGCACCAGGCAATTCCACTCCGTATTCGTGGCATAGGTAAGTTGTGCCTCCAGAAATTTTGGCAACAGCTTCAAGCCCTGTTTCAAACGCATCGCCTGCATCTTCGATGATAACGGCAGGGTCAGCACTTAACGGCTCTGAATCCATTGCTGTGACAAAAATCGCCGAGGGACGTGTCGATGGATCAGGCACTTTGGAATAGGGGCGCGTGCGGAAAGAGGTAAATAGGCCAGAGGCGCAAAGTTTCTTTACCAGACCGTCAGCGCTTGTCTTGTTGCCAACGCGGGAGAAATTAACAGGCTTGGCGCCTCTTGCACTCACTTCAATCTCGACACTCACCAAAACGCGGCGAGCGCCTCGATTGACGGCTTTCACTTTGCCCGACACGGGGGCAGTGACCATCACATCGGGTGTGTCCTTGTGAAAGAAGATTGGGTCGCCTGCGGCGACCTTATCCCCCTCTTGAACCTGAAGACGTGGCTTTAACCCCACATAGTCAGCACCAAGAACGGCAACAGTTTTGGGTTTCGGTGCGTCATGAATATCATGCGATGGCGCACCAAGAACGGGTAAGTCTAAACCTTTGGACAGGTGGAAATGTTTCACAGCAGTCGAATCCACTCTCTTATCTGCCGTTCATATGCTAAATCTTTCGCCGAGACTAAAGAGTAAAATGGGTTGCTCACGAAATTTCTTATTGAATAAAAGCTCAAAAATTCTCAAAAGCACCCAAAATGCACCAATCGATGCAATAGATTCTTCGGAGGCTTTAGACGTGACGGATATCATCCAATTTTCAAGACGTGGATTTATGGCGCTGCCAGTTGTGGCAGTTGCAGCATGCCAAAAGGCAGCAGAGCCAGTTGAAATGTCTGGCAATACTATGGGCACGACATATAATATCGTCGCGTTGGATCATACACGTCAGATTAAAACGCCTGAAGTACAAGCCGCCGTTGATGCCGCACTTGCCAAAGTGAATGCGGAAATGTCGAATTGGGATGCAGGTTCTGAAATTTCTACAATCAATGCGGCTGATGCCGGTATTTTGCCCATGTCATCTGGCATGATGGATGTTTTGACGGCTGCTCGTGATGTGCATGATGCAACGGATGGTCAATTTGATGTAACGCTTGGCCCGCTTGTTGAGCTTTGGGGTTTTGGTGCGGGTCATACTGCGATGCAAATTCCAAGTGATGCCGCAATTGACAAAGTATTGGCGACGACAGGTCAGGCAAAGATGTTTACCGTTGAGGGCGACACGCTGAAAAAGCGCAGCTCGAACGCAGAGATTATCTTGTCCTCTATCGGCAAAGGCTATGGTGTCGATGCTGTGGCACAAGTCTTGCGCGATTTTGGCATGAATGACTTCATGGTTGAAATTGGCGGAGATCTTTATGTGTCAGGTCGCAATCCAAATGGTTTGGATTGGCAGATCGGCATCGAAGCACCAGATGCAACCGCGCGTACGGTTCAGCATATCGCCAAAGCGTCAAACTTGGGCATGGCGACGTCCGGTGACTATCGCAATTACTTCGATTTCGAAGGTCAGCGCTATTCACACATTCTGGATGCAAAAACAGGCCGTCCAGTTCAGCACACAACAACATCTGTAACTGTTCTTGCTGAAAATGCGATGTTGGCAGATGCTTGGGCCACAGGTTTGTTGGCGCTTGGAAAAGAGCGCGGTCTCGAAATTGCAAATTCTCGTGAAATCGCGGCCTTGTTCATTGAACGCGTAGGCGAAGCAGACGATATTCAATACGTAACAACGCAGAGTTCTAAGTTCCACGCTCTGCAAGCGTAAGGACTGATCCCATGGCAACGTTTCTGATAACGTTCGTATTTCTTGCCCTAATCATGACCGGCATGGCGCTGGGTGTGATTTTTGCAGGGCGCACGATCAAAGGAAGTTGCGGTGGGTTAAACGCCATCTCTGGCGCGGATCATTGTTTGGTTTGCAAAAAAGACATTGATCCAAATAGCCCGCTTAAAGAGCGGTTGCAGTGCCCAAGAGCGCGCAAGATGCTGGAAGAGATGGAAACGGAGCAGGGCTAGCTTACGTTCAGTGGTATTAGCGCCACGAAAAGCAAACAAACTCCTGCAATTACCCCCCATAACCACTTTTGCCAAAGCGGTCCTTCGGCTTTCCAAACGCGGCGGTATTGGAAGCCTGCGAGGCAGGCGATGATAAAAATCACGAGGGCGGTTGATGGCTCAAGGGTGGTAGGCAACATCGAAATTTCCCAAATCCGTGGTTTTGGTGTTATGCTGAAACTGTAATTCGAAGACTCATTTAGACGAGAGGATTAAATATGCCAAGTTCCTATCAAGCGCCTAACCGTAAAGATGCAGAATCAAAGACGACCTATAGCCAGTCTTTGTCCACAAATGTGGGGTCTGATTCCGCGACGGTAAAGAGCATTTTGGATGGGAAAACGGGCGGTGTGATTTCCATTGGTCCCGATGACACGCTTCATGATGCGGTCAAGGTTCTAAGTGAAAAACGCATTGGTGCGTTGGTTGTGACCGATGGTGGCGCATTAACGGGGATCTTGTCGGAGCGGGACATCGTGCGGAAACTGGCAGAGACACCGGGCCAAACTTTGCCGCAAAAAGTTTCTGACGTAATGACCAAAAAAGTTGAAACCTGTTCAGAGTCGGATGCGTTGGTGTCAGTTCTGAAAAAAATGTCTGAGGGGCGTTTTCGCCACTTGCCCGTAATGGAGGGTAGCAAGGTTGTTGGCATGGTTACCATCGGTGACGTGGTGAATTTCCGGCTTACCGAATTGGAACACGAAGCGCTGCAACTTAAGCAACTCATCGTCGGGTAACTTCCCTTAAACTTGCCGCAACGTCGTGAGGTGCGGGTGCTTGCACCGTTTGTGGGTGCGTGCGAGTTTATCCGCAATATCGGAAGGGACGTGAGCTGTGGCAATTATTGAAACAGAAATCGACAATAACATCGCGATCATCACGTTGAACAATGGTCAAAACCAACAAGATTTGGATTTTGCCAAAGCGATGTTGGCAACGCTAGATGAGATTGAAGCCGACAAAAAAGTGCGAGCGATTGTTATCACGGGCTCGGACGAGAAACATTGGTCGACTGGCATTAACCTGAATTGGTTGATGGCGGCGATTAATGAAAAACGTCACGATGACATCAAGGAATTCATGTATTCCATGAATGAGGTGTTTGGGCGGCTACTGACCATTCCCTTACCCGTTATTGCGTCGATAACGGGTCACGCCTTCGGCAATGGGGGCATGTTGGCCTGTGCATGCGATTTCAGGTTCATGCGGATGGATCGGGGGTATTTTTGTTTTCCAGAGGTGGATATCAACATCCCCTTTTTGCCAGGCATGATCGAATTTGTGAAAACGGCGGTGCCCTATTATCGCTTTAACGAGATGAAGCTGACAGGGCGTCGTGTCACAGCGGAAGAATTGGCGAAGGATCATGTGTTAGAAGCCGCCTGTCCAGATGCAGAGGCAACGCTTGCCGCGGCCAAAGAGTTCGCGGCAACCTTCAATAAGAACCGCCGAATTTTTGGCGAACATAAGCGCAGGTTGCATAAACATATCCTCAAGACCTTTGAGGAAGAAGACAAACCAATCATCGATGCGTTGCAATTGATGGTTTGAGAAGGGTGAAGTGAATGTTTGATTTTAGTGGAAAAAATGTCGTGGTCATGGGCGGCACAAGTGGGATCAATTATGGCATTGCGTGCGGCTTTGCCAAATGGGGTGCCAAGATCGTCGTGGCTTCGCGAAATCAAGAGAAAGTCGATAAAGCGGTTGCAGGCTTAAAAGAGCTTGGCGCAGAGGCGGCGGGTGTGTCGTTGGATGTGCGCGATTATGAAGCGGTGGAAAAAGGTTTTGAAACGGCGGTCGCGTTTTTCGGCGGCACGATTGATATTTTGATCTCTGGTGCAGCGGGGAATTTCCCCTCGCGCCTTTTGGATATGTCGCCGAATGGAGTGAAATCGGTGGTGGATATTGATTTGTTGGGCACCTTTCACGTGATGCGCGCAAGTCATCAGCATCTGACAAAACCTGGCGCATCGGTCGTCAATATCTCTGCCCCGCAGGCATTTTTGCCGATGAGTTATCAGTCGCATGTTTGCGCGGCCAAAGCGGGTGTTGATATGGTCACCCGAACGCTTTGTATTGAATGGGGATCAGATGGTATCCGCATCAATTCGATTGTGCCTGGTCCCATTGATAATACCGAAGGCATGGCGCGGCTGACACCTACCGACGATCTAAAATCGGCACTAACCAAGACTGTGCCATTGGGACGTCTGGGCGAGGTTGAAGATGTGGCCAATGCCGCGGGACTTATTTGTTCGGATGCAGGCGCTTATATCTCTGGCGCGATATTGCCCGTCGATGGTGGTTGGAGCCAAGGCGGTGCGACCGCTGCGATGGGAAAAATGGCCCATATGATGGATAAAATGACAGGTAAGAAATAAAGGGAATTGGTTTTTCCATCCCTAGCATTTGCCCTTGGAACGCCCTATAAAAGTTTGAATTTATTGGAGAGTTCCCGTGGCGAAATATTATGCCCCTGAAGGTGGGTTGCCCGATCAAACCCAGCTTTTGACAGACCGTGCGGTGTTTACGGAAAGCTATGCCGTGATCCCAAAAGGAACGATGAGGGATATTGTGACGAGTTTTCTGCCGCATTGGGATAAAACGAGACTTTGGGTTTTGGCGAGACCCATGAGCGGATTTGCGGAGACCTTTTCGCAATACATCATGGAAGTTGGTCCCGGTGGGGGTTCAGACAAGCCTGAAGAGGACCCCAATGCCCAAGCTGTTCTCTTTGTTGTAAAAGGTAAGGGGCAGTTGGTTTTGGATGATCATCAGCATCCTCTTGCACCTGGTAGCTATATTTACCTACCACCTGGATCGGATTGGCAGCTTCATAATACTAGCCAAGAGAACCTTACATTCCACTGGGTGCGCAAAGCCTATCAAGCGGTGGAGGGCATCGATATGCCTGAACCGATCATCACAAATGAACAAAACGTCACGCCCATTGAAATGCCAGATACTGATGGCAAATGGTCAACTACTCGCTTTGTTGAGCCTGACGATCTGCGCCATGATATGCATGTAAATATCGTGAATTTTGAACCGGGCGGGCTGATCCCGTTTTTGGAAACGCACGTTATGGAACATGGGCTTTATGTGTTAGAAGGCAAGGCGGCTTACCGGTTGAACCAAGATTGGGTTGAGGTTGAAGCTGGTGATTTTATGTGGTTGCGCGCGTTTTGTCCGCAAGCTTGTTACGCGGGTGGACCGGGACCCTTCCGTTACCTGTTGTACAAAGATGTGAACCGTCACGCCAATTTAGGTGCAGCGAAACTCGGTTAAACCAAAAAGTAGCGATAGAAGAATATCGTGGCCATCCCATAGCCAATGGCAGCGACTATGAAGCGGACGATGGATACGGGGATTCTTTTTGCGAGATACGCACCCGCATAGCCGCCGATAATTGCAAAAATCATCATCAGAACCGCCTTGGGCCAAACCACGATGCCCGCGATGGCGAAGGTGAGAACCGAGATTGCGGAGAGCACAAAAGAGAGCCCGTTTTTCAACCCGTTCATTAAATGGATGTCGCGCCATCCCCAAAGCGCAAACAGGGCCAGCAAGACGATACCCAGCCCCCCGTTGAAATACCCGCCATAGAGGCTGACGAAAAAAAGGCCCCAAAGACCCTCGGATTG
>CAZRFT010000321.1:0-7755 GCA_964599255.1 uncultured Neptunicoccus sp.
CATTGAGAACATCTTGCTTGACGGTTTCGGTTGAACCACTTCGCATGTTGAAAATGATTTCTGGGTGCATCCTCTTGAAACCGGGCAGTGCGTTCTTGATCAAATCGCTGATAAACCCATCTCCGACCGCGAGTGAAACGGTACCCCTGCGCATCCCTCTCAAAGCGTCAAACTCAGCTGTAAGCGCCTCTAGCTCAGCCATCTGAGCACGCAATTGGCGCAAGAGCAACGCGCCTGCTTCCGTCGGTGTGACACCCTTCTTTCGCCGCTCGAGCAATTGAATACTGAGCTCTTCCTCCAACGAGGTCAGTCGGCGGCTTATGGTTGAAGGCTCTTGTTCCAAAGCGACAGCGGCTGCTCGAATAGAGCCCTCTTGGCAAACGCGCAAAAAAGTAGAGGTGAGTTTTTGATCCATATCGAGTCAGATTGTTGCAAATGATGCAACTTATTTTACGAGCACGGACACTTTGTGCAACAATTGGGCAATGGGGGCTTCTCGCACAGAAAGCCTACTGTGACTTGAAAGGCGACGATTGTTTGGCAGCAAACAACAACGCCATCGATTTGAGCTCTCAAATAGTGATGCGAAAAAGGAGTTTGGTGGAATTCTTGATCAGAAACCCCCAACATCATACTGATTTTTTGAGGTTTTGGATGGCGGAGACGAAGACTACCACGCGACTTCATCAAAGTGAAAGTAAGCGTTTCAAAGCAATAATTTAATGGATTCTCTTGACGCGCTAATGGTTACCGCCATGCGGGACAATAAACCCTACAATCGAAGGGATCCTTCCTGCGTTTTCGGAGTTAAATTGGAGAGGAAAGTAAACACAAACCCGCACTGCGCCACAGAGCCGCATCACCATTAAGTTTCAAGTTGGTCAGCATATATACCAGCTAAGAATGCAAACCAGTCCAAAGGTGCGTTTATGGATACGCTTCTGCTTTCAAGAATTCAGTTTGGAGCGAATATTTCGTTCCACATTCTTTTCCCGACGATAACCATCGCTCTTGGGTGGGTTTTGCTTTTCTTCAAATTGCGGTTCAACGCGACGCAAAACCCGAAATGGCTAGCGGCCTATCAATTCTGGGTCAAAATATTTGCGCTATCCTTCGCGATGGGAGTCGTGTCGGGTATCACCATGTCATTCCAGTTTGGCACAAATTGGCCCGGGTTCATGGAGACTGTGGGAAACATTGCCGGTCCCTTGCTCGCTTACGAAGTCCTGACAGCGTTTTTCCTTGAGGCCGTTTTCCTGGGCATTATGCTTTTTGGCTTTTCAAAGGTTCCAAACTGGTTGCATTCGCTAGCTACGTTTTTGGTCGCTTTTGGAACCACAATGTCAGCGTTCTGGATTTTGGTTTTGAACAGTTGGATGCATACTCCAGCTGGGTTTGAAATGCGGGATGGAGTTGCACATGCAACCGATTGGCTTGCGATCATCTTCAACCCTTCAATGCCCTATCGCCTTGTTCACATGTTGCTGGCCAGTGGGCTAACTGTGTCGTTCTTGATACTTGGTATATCAGCGTATCGCTGGCTGCGTCATGATCGTGGTGAAGATGTCCGTGCAACATTCAAAACTGGGGCATGGCTGGGAGCTGTCCTTATTCCAGCTCAGATATTCATAGGGGACATGCATGGCCTGAATACGCTCGAGTATCAGCCTCAGAAAGTTGCCGCGATGGAAGGTAATTGGGAGACACAGTCAAACGTTCCTTTACTTTTGTTTGCCCTCCCTGACGAAGATGCGCGTGAAAACCGTTTTGAAGTTGGTATTCCAAGTCTCGCGTCGATCATTTTAAAACACAAAGCAGATGGCGTTGTCCCTGGATTGAATGATTTTGTTGCCGAGGATGGAACGGTTCTGCATCCACCGGTTGCCCCAGTGTTTTGGTCTTTCCGCATCATGGTGGGAACTGGGCTGGCAATGTTGCTGCTGAGTTGGTCCACCCTGTTTTTCATGAGAGGGGGACGTGGGCCAGCCGGAATTCCTAAACTGATCCAGTTTGGGATGGTACCGATGGCTTTCTCGGGCTGGGTCGCAACTCTTGCAGGCTGGTATACGACAGAGATTGGGCGTCAACCGTGGTTGGTGCAGGGTGTCTTGACCACAAAACAAGCTGTTGCGGACGTTCCTGCGCCGATGGTTGGTTCGACGTTGGCCGTATACTTGACGATTTACGCACTGCTGCTGTTTGCCTACGTAACCGTCTTGTTCTACTTGGCAAAAAAGGCCGGTCACTCGGGCTTCAAACCGCCACAGTCTCGGGATGTTGATCCCCTCCCAGCGGAGTGATTATTGATGACGTTTTTCGGTGACCCAACTCAATGGCTTCCGCTCACATTCGCAATGCTTATGGGGGTGTCGATCCTTATCTATGTGATCTTGGATGGCTTTGACCTCGGTGTAGGGGTCTTGTTTCCTTTCGCAGAGGACGATGAGAGGGACAGGATGGTCGCGTCGATCGGGCCCTTCTGGGATGCCAACGAAACCTGGCTGGTTCTCGCGATAGGCATTTTGCTCGTCGCCTTTCCAACGGCGCACGGCGTTATTCTCACGGCTCTCTACCTTCCGGTCGCCATCATGCTCGTTGGCTTAATCCTTCGAGGAGTGGCTTTTGAGTTTCGGGCAAAAGCCCCAACTCGCCAAAAGAGGTACTGGAACTTCGCCTTTTTCAGCGGTTCGCTAATGACCTCACTTTCCCAAGGCTTCATGCTCGGGAAATATATTATGGGTCTGGAGAGCACATTAGGAACTTGGATTTTCGCAGCCATAACCTCATGTTTCTTGGCAGTTGGCTATTCCTTCATTGGTGCTTGTTGGCTGATCCTGAAAACCGACGGTGAATTGCAGGAAAAGTCGGTGAAATGGGCGCGCGGGGGTATTTGGGGGCTCGTCATTGGCATTGCATTGGTTTCCATCGCAACGCCATTGGTGAGTGACCGCATTTTCGATAAATGGTTCGCTTTTCCTGAATTCTTGCTATTGGCCCCGTTGCCTTTAGCTTCGGGGTTGCTCATCGCTTTGCTTTGGTACGGTCTGCGCCATTTGCCAACCAAAGACGACAGGTTGGCCTGGTTTCCATTCGTAGCATCTATCGCTCTGTTTTCTATGGCGTTTTTTGGGATGGCATACAGTTTCTATCCATATGTTGTCCCCGAAAGACTAACCATCTACGACGCCGCAAGTGCACCCGAAAGTCTGTTCATAATTTTGATAGGCACAATTTTCGTATTGCCGGTCATCGCGGGATACACAGTGCTTGCCTATACGATTTTCCGAGGTAAGGCGACTGAACTCCGGTACGACTAATTGGTATTCAAAGGCAGCGGCTAACTCTATTTTCGCTCAGGCATCCAGCAATGGAAGCTGCACTGCGCGCCAATTTCCCAGCGTCGCCACATCAGTTGATCAATTCGGCTTCCTATGGACAACCAATGTCCAGATCCGTTATCTAGCCCAAGATTGTAAGGAGTTGTCAGATGGATTTCCCGTCGCAGGGCTAATTGCCTGTTAAATTTCCGGAGCTTGAACCTCCGTTTCGCGACGACATTGCTAGGGCTTTCGCCCGAAGGAACATCCGTGCCATTCCAATCACTTACCAATCCGGCGACGACGCGTGCTGAACTGATGCCTGTTATCCGGTTAAGCATTCCGCTCATGGTCGGGCTCGCGGCTGCCCTTCTGATCGGTGTCGTAGATACTGCGATGATCTCACCTCTCGGGACGGTGCCGTTGGCCGCCGCTGGGGTGACAACGGCTGTTTTGATCATAATGATCTCGGCGCTTTGGGGCGTCATTACCGTGATTTCCGTCCAAATCAGTCAAGCGCATGGAGCTGACAACTTTGCCCGTGTGGCTGCCGCGTTGCGAGGTGGCGTAGTGCTATGTCTGATCGGTGGCAGCGCTGGCGCGCTGCTGATGCTAGCACTCTTTCCGCTCCTAAAGCCACTTGGACAGCCCGAAGAGGTTCTGACAATCCTTTGGCCCTACTGGGTCTCTATGGCCCTTTGGATGATCCCGTTCACTCTGTTTTTTGGCCTAAAATCGCTCTTTGACGCTGCAGAGTGGCCTTGGACAGCCGTTGCGCTTTCATACATCGGCGTCATCGTGAACATTCCCGCGAACTATACGTTCATTCATGTGCTGGACATGGGGCTTTTGGGCGCGGGCTTGGCCAGTATCCTTTCGCAGTGCGCCTCACTTGTCGCGGCCGCTTTCGTCCTCCTGCGTGCATCAGGTCTTGCACCCTATCGTCAACGAGTTTCAATTTCTTGGGCCAATGTAAAAGAACAAGGCGCTGAGGCCATGCCGCTTTGCTTGGGATACGCAGGTGAAGGAGGAGCTTACGCTATTGTGGGAGTCATGATGGGGTGGCTGGGAGCCGAGGCTTTGGCCGCGCATCAAATCGTCAATGCGCTGGCCGGTTTGGCGTATATGATCCCGCTCGGCGTCGCTGGCGCGGCATCAATTAGGATTGGCCAAGCCGTTGGGCGAGACCATCAAGAACGCCTTCGCCCGATACTCAAAGCGTCCTTTGCCTTGGTTACTTTTTGGCAAATCCTAGTGGCCACTCTCTTTATTATGGCGGGTCGGCACTTGGCAGCAACCATGTCTACGGATCAAGTCGTCATCGACCTCGCCACTGTTCTGTTTTTCATAGTAGGGCTTTTGCAGGTCGCCGATGGTATCCAGGGCACCGCACTAGGGGCTCTACGCGGCATGTCCGACATGCGTAGGCCAACAACAATTACCCTCACCGCATATTGGATTCTGGCACTTCCGGCATGTTATGCCTTCGGCTTTCTGTTTAACCTCGGCGCCACAGGCATTTGGCTGGGTTACACTTTGGGCCTTGTCGTCGCAGCGGTTGCATTGCCACTAAGGTTCTGGCGATTAACCAATGTGCCAATGAGAGCCGAGAGGAATGATTAATGGAGTCTCAGCTATTCGAGATGACCCGCCTGGCTCAGTCTATCAAGGCAACTGGCCCAACCATTCGAACACTGCGCTGCAACGCACCATTCGTGGGACAGTATTCTGAAAGCTGAAACACAGCGGCCTCGAGCGCTCCGCTTTCATACCGCGATACGGCCCTGGGCTGAAACCAGAAAATGCGAAAACAGTGCTCGGATAGTGATCCAAACGAGATGGGACGTCGTAACTAATAATATGTTTCTTCAACATATTTCTGTATTCGATACGGGTGGTCTCGATGAATAAAGTGGACGCAATAACCAAACCTGTGCATCACAGTGACGAGATTTTTTTTCATGATGCGTTTGAACAACCGACACCGCAAACCAGTTCTGTTTTGGTTACGGGTGCTGCGAAACGCTTAGGTCGGGCGATTGCATTGGATTTGGCCGCGTCGGGCTGGTCCGTTGCAATACACTACAACGGCTCCAAGGACGCGGCCGACCATCTAAAGGGTGAGATCGAAGCTTCTGGTGGCCATGCGGAAATCGTACAGGCCGATCTTTCCCTTGCAGGGGAAGCGGCAAAGCTCATTCACCGCGCCGAAAACCGTTGTGGCCCAATAGGTGTCTTGATTAACAACGCGTCGGTTTTTGAATGGGACGATGTATCGACAGCAACCTCGGAGTCATTTGAAAGTCACATGGGCGTGCACCTCAAATCGCCCCTTTTATTGTGCCAGCACTTTGCAGATCGTTTGCCGGATCGGGCGGGCGGATCCATTGTTAATGTGATCGATTCCAGGGTGCTCAACCCTTCGCCTAGACACCTTACTTACACCCTATCAAAAACAGGTCTTTGGAACCTGACCCAAATCTTGGCGGAAGAGTTTGCACCAAGAATTCGGGTCAATGCGATCGGGCCTGGGCCGATTTTGCCAGAAGCCGGCCGGACAGAAGAGCATTTTCGTGAGCGGTGTTCGCTCCTGCCCCTGCAACGGCCTGCATCTTTGAGTGAGGTATGCGAAACTGTCCGCTTCCTGCTGTCCCAAAAAGCCATCACTGGTCAGATGATCGCTTTGGATGGTGGGGAACACCTTACGGGCTATCGCCCTCGGCAGTTTTCGTAAACACCCTGCCCTACCCCACGTGATACAGGGACGCGAACATTTTGTGGTCGTAGCTCACCTGTTCAAATGTGCCGCCCTTTGTGAGGATCGACACGGCATCGTGGCTATGGAGCGACTCCTGGTGGCTCGCGATCACTCGGAAATCGCCGATGTGGCTGACTCCGTCCAGAGCAGCATAAATGAGCCGTACTGCGTCTTCGACGAAGATCGGATTTGACCCGTTCAACTCGGCGAACGCCTGCTCGTCCTCGCGCTTGACCATCACTTGTGTTTCTGTGGGAATGGCTTTCAGGCATAGGTCCACAAGATCTTCGATCCAAATCGTTTTGTCATCTTCGATAACCGCTGAAATTCGCGCTACAGAGCGCTGAGAATGCGGTGTCGCGATCTGCCCGCGGCTGTTTCGGGCATGTTCAGACAGCTCTAACGAACACGGGCAGGTCGACGAATAGACATAGTCGAAATGCATAATTTTCGTTGATGACTTTCCTTTACGGATCACCTCATAAGCCACATCGTAGTACTGGTACCCCTCTAGATTGCTGCGCAAGGAGCGTTTCAGCATCGGGTAACGAAAGCTGAGCTGCAGACGCGCATCGAAGCTTTCCAGATCATCCAAATAGCTTTTCAGAATTTGTCCCGCGGTCTCAAGATCGAATGGCGTATCGGCATATTTGTAAAACGAGCGCATAATGCGGCTCATATTTATACCCTTCTTCGATGCTTCAAGCGAGACCGACCCAGTCACGGATGTCTCTAGCGCCAGGGACTCGCCCGAGCGGGTCCGCCATTTCAGAGGCAGGCGGAAGTTTGAAATGCCAACGTGTTGGATTGCAGTTTTGGATCCCTTGATCAGGCTCGACGGCCCGTTTTGCAGATCAGGCATGCTGGCTTTGTATGCATCATTGACTACAAAATTCTCTTGGAAACTGCGGTTTAATCCAATGGGGTCTTGATCAAGTGCGCGACCAAAATCGTTGTCTACCTTTGATGGTGTGGCGCGGCTGATGGCTTCCATCTTTTCTTCACCAAAAGAGGCGCCAGTAGATGCTTTCGCATTGTTCAACTGCTTGGGTAGCACGATCTCGTTCATGGTGATCAACTCCTTAAAGAACAAAGAGTATTACGCATCATGTCGCGTTCCGGATCACTTCATGAGGACCATAATTGTCGCCGGAGAGAGAAATTATTTCTAACTTGGCTCTCGAAGAACTCCCGGCTCAAATGGATTGCCGGGAGGGCGCGTAGAGCTGAAGTTTTTGTCTCCAGGAAAACCGCCAATCGCCAAGCTAATCCACTCGCGCGCCTCTGGAACAACGTCTTCGAGTTGTGGCAAATCGTTGACGCATAAAAACTTGATCTCGGGGCTGCTCGCCTTTTGCAACAACGAACGGGTTTCAGACGGGCAATGTCCGATCCCCTGTCCACTTACGATATGCAAGTGATCGCGGCTCGTTTCAAAAACGGCCTCCTCCGCAATGATGCATGCGTGATTGTGAAGACCTTGCGGGAGGAACTGGCTCAGATCGCGAAACCGATGTGCCACGTTTTTGCCGAAGGCTTCCCTGTGCAGATCAAACAGTCGTGACATGACCGAGCGCCGCAGAGGATGAACAACATGCGCGGATGAGAACAGTCGCGTCGCGTCAAATCCCATCATGGTTGCTGCATTCAACTGCATGTAATGGTTGAATTTTGCCGGAT
>CAZRFT010000322.1:0-19198 GCA_964599255.1 uncultured Neptunicoccus sp.
TATTGGGATCGCATCTCGCATCCGGAGCAGTTGATGAACACATTGCCGGCAGCCGTGCAAACGATGTTGGACCCAGCGACACGCGGCCCTGCCTTTCTGGGGCTTCCCCAAGATATTCAAGCACAAGCCTGCGATTATCCATCCGATTTCTTTGAAGAACGCGTGTGGAAAATTCAGCGACGTCGTGCGGATGCTGACTCTATCGTGGCTGCGGCAGAAGTTTTAAAATCCGCAAAGAAACCCTTGGTTATAGCAGGGGGCGGCGTTTTGTATTCACGCGCCGAATTGGTTTTGAATGAATTTGCGGCCAAGCACGGATTGCCAGTTGCGGAAACAACGGCGGGGAAAACTTCCGTCTTAGATAGTCATAGCCACGGGGTTGGCTTGACGGGTCCAACTGGGACGTCAGCGGCGAACGCATTGGCCGAAGATGCCGATGTTGTCCTATTGGTTGGTACGCGTTTGCAAGATTTCACGACAGGCTCTTGGTCCTGTTTCCAAGATGCAAATGTGCGCTTTGTCCATATCAACGCCCAAAGCTTTGATGCGCATAAACATAGTGGCTTGGCAGTCGTCGGCGATGCGAAGGTCTGTCTGGAAGAACTCGGCGCAGCTTTGGGAGACTGGGAAGCACCCGCGGCGCGTATCAAACAAGCACAAAGCGAGATGGCAGAATGGCGTGAATATCTTGCTGGTCGCCGTACTGTGACCAATGACGTTCCACGTTATTCCGAAGTTGTCGGTGCTGTCCATGAACTCGCTGTTCCAGAGGATCGCGTGCTGACAGCGGCGGGTGGCCTGCCAGGCGAGATGAATAAAGGCTGGTTGCCGAAATCGCATGGGTCCTACGACTGTGAATATGGTTTCTCTTGCATGGGTTATGAAACCTCTGGCGGCTGGGGTGCCGCAATCGCCAAAGCCGAGGATGGTGATGAAGGTGAGTTGATCGTCTTTGTGGGCGATGGGTCCTATATGATGATGAATTCAGATATTTATTCGTCAGTCCTTTCTGGCCACAAGATGATTGTCATCGTCTGTGACAATGGTGGATACGCCGTGATCAACCGCTTGCAAAACTTCAAAGGCGGCGAAAGCTTCAATAACCTGATCAAGGATTGCAATCTGGGGGACGGGGTTGAACCCTTCATGCCCGACTTTGCCACACATGGCGCGTCCATGGGCGCAGAGGCGTATGACGTTGATACAATTGATGAGCTCAAAGAAGCCTTCGAAAAAGCGCGGCAATCCAGCAAAACGGTTGTGATCTCTACCCGCGTTCAATCTCATGATTGGACGGGTGGGGACAGCTGGTGGTACGTTGGCGTGCCAGAGGTAAGCCCCAGAAAAGAGGTGCAAGCCGCAAAGGCCGAGCACGAAGAAAATCGTAAAAACAAACAGCGCGTGGATATCTAAGAATGAGCGTAAAAATAGGGATCAGCCCGATTGCATGGCAGAATGATGATCTGCCAGAATTGACGGCGAATTACACGATGGAGCAGGCTTTGCAGGAAGCCCGTGAAATTGGATATATTGGTGTGGAACGCGGTCAGCGCATGCCGTCTGATACCGAAGGGTTGCGTGCCTATTTGGAAAAATACGATATCGCGCTTTGCGGTGGCTGGTGTTCAGGCGCTTCTTTAGTCAATGATTTTGAGGCTGAGAAAGCGGCTGTTTCTGAGCAAGTTCAACAGTTTATCGACCTTAACGCACCTTGCATCGTCTATGCTGAATGTTCCAACACGGTTCAGGGCGATCCCAACACGCCTGTTGCAAACCGCCCAACTTTGTCACGTGACGAGATGAAGGATTACGGTAGACGTGTGACCGAGCTTGCCAAATGGATGACCGATCTGGGCATGCCGCTGTCTTACCACCATCACATGGGCACTATCATCGAATCTGAAGATGACGTGAATTGGTTCATGGATGCCACGGGTTCAGAGGTGAACCTGACCTTTGACACGGGTCATTTGTTGTTCGGCGGCGGCGACGTGATGGCGACAATGGATCGCTGGGGCGATCGTATTCAGCATGTGCATTTCAAGGATATCAGACCCGAAGTCGTGGACGACATTCGCACAAAAAATCGCACCTTCTTGGATGCGGTTGTAGCAGGCGCATTTACAGTGCCAAGTGATGGCTGCATCGAATTTCAAGCGGTCGCAAACTTCTTAAAATCAATTGATTACCACGGATGGATCGTGGTGGAGGCAGAGCAGGATCCTGCAAAAGCGCCACCCTATGAGTATTCAGAAAAAGGTTACAAACACATCCTGGACGTATGTGCCAAAGCAGGATTGGAGATATCACATGAAGCGTGATCTGCGAATTGACGGGCAACCCGAAAACAAGGTTGGGCTAAAGAAACTACGCGTGGGCGTTTTGGGCATGGGCTTCATGGGTGGCACGCATACCCAAGCCTGGCAACGCGGTAAGGCTGTGTTCAACTGGCCAATTGATGTCGAACTGACAGCTCTGTTCGATATGTCAGAAGACAGTTGCGAATTGAACGGCAATCGCTTCGGCTTCGAACGCACGACGCAAGATTGGCGCGAAGTTTGCGGCGCTGATGACATCGATGTTGTCTCGATCTGCACTCCCAATTTTGCACATCGCGAAATGTCAGATTTGGCCGCAGCAACAGGCAAACACATTTGGTGCGAAAAGCCGATGGCGACATCGATGGAAGATGCCATTGCCATGACCGAGGCCGCGAAGAAGGCAGGCGTCAAAACCATGCTTGGCTATAACTACATGAAATCGCCCGCAATTCTTGCGATCAAACAATTGATCGACGAGGGGCGCATTGGCGACATCATCCATTTCAACGGAGTCTATCAAGAAGACTTCATGTGCGACCCGAACATGACCCATAGCTGGCGCTTGACCAAAAAAGGCGGTGGTAAAGGCGCTTTGGGCGATATGGGATCCCACCAAGTCTCTATGGCGATTTGGCTGTGCGGAAAGATGAAAGAGGTCTCTGCCCGCCTGCAAACCGTTTATGATAAACGCCCCGATGCCGAAACAGGCGAAATGCTTCCCGTGGAAGTCGACGATCAGTATTCTGCCATCGGCACATTCGAAAATGGCGGGCTCTTTACCATGCATACAAGCTGGATGGGTCAAGGCCACAAAATGAATCTCGGCTTTGAGGTCACTGGCACCAAAGGTGCGATACGCTTCGACCAAGAACGCATGGGCGAATTCCATCTGTTTGAAATGGATGGCAATTCAGAAATGCGCACAAATGGCTATAAAACAATCCTTGTGGGTCCTTGGCATGCACCGTTCGGCAATTTCTGCCCAGCGCCCGGCCACCATGTTGGGTTCAACGAAATGAAGATCATCGAGGTTGGACACTTTGTGAAGGCGATCTTGGAGAATGAAGAAGCCTTCCCGAACTACGCAGATGGCATTGTGTTCGAACAAGCACTGCAGGCCATTCAAGATGCCTCTGAATCAAATTCCTGGATCCAACTCTGAACGCGATGGCAAAAGAAGAAACATATAAGGAATTACGCGAGCGGTTGGTGAAGCATCACGCGACGCTGCCGCCGCAATTGCAGCTGATTTCACAGTTCATCTTGGACAAACCTCAGCAAGTTGCCTTGATGACAATTGCAGATTTGTCAGAGCAAATTGGCGTGCAGCCTTCCTCTGTCATTCGGTATTCAAAGGCCGTTGGTTTCAATGGGTTTTCAGAAATCCAGAAGATTCTAAAATCCTCGCTTAACCAAGGGGCAGCGCAAGGGTATTTCGGCCGGCTCTCTGATGACGCATCAGAGGCAGACGCCTTGTCGCGCTTTGCGAAGCTGGGCCTCTCCTCTTTGGAAAACCTGCCCAATGGTGCTGACTTTAACCGAGCGGTGGATCTAATAAGCGAAGCCCGGCTCATTCATATCGTTGGCCTGCGCCGTGCCTTTGGGATTGCTTGTTTTCTAAACTACACATTGTCGGGCTTCGATGCGCCTGTTCAAATCCTCTCTAGCCTCGGGCAACTTGATACTGCCAATTCAGGTACGTTTCACAAAGATGACGTTTTGATCGCAATTTCATTTCCAAATTATATTGATCAGACGATTAAAACCGTTGAGCTTGCCAAAAAAGCAGAGGCAAAGGTTATTGCTATTACCGACAGTACCGTTAGCCCCATTGGGCTTTTGTCCGATATCAATCTTTTCACCGATCAAGCAACAGACGCGGGATTTCGTTCTTCCGTTGGATCCATGGTCACCGCCCAAGCACTGGCTGTGGCTTACGGGCAGAAAAAGCAAAAACAGTAAAGGGTTACGAACCGAAGAAGGAGCTGGCTTTGTTGCGGTCAAGTTTACCAGAAATATTTTTGGGAAGTTGATCAACAAATTTTACATCCACTTCGCAACCCAGCCCGAACTTATCAATCACTGCTCTAGAAATGTCAGCCTCTTTGTCGGCATATCCTTCGATCAACAGCCCCAATTTATCTGGTCTTAAATCTTGCGAAACAGAGAGAGCGACCGAATTTGTTAAACCAAGCGCGGAGGCGAGATAAGCTTCTATAATTTCAGGGGCAAATTTATCACCATTTAAGTTGAGTAGAAAATCCACCCTACCCTGATAGATGAGCATGCCGTCCTCTGTAATCCAGCCCGTATCGCCCGAGTAAAACCAACCATCTTCTGTATAAATCGGCTTGGATTCCAGATATCCAACAGACCGCGCGAAATCAGGAAGACGAATTCGAATAGAGCCGAGCTCTTCTGGTTTCAACTTTTGGAATGCATCATCGATCACCTCGATTTCGACGCCATCCAAGATTTTACCTGCAAAACCTTCTACAAATGTGTTCGGGTCATATTGCCCGATCGAGGAATATCCGATTTCTGCTGAACCGCCGACAATCACAATTTTCGCGTTACTGATTTCGAGTGCCTTGTTTAAAGTGGCTGCTGGAATTTTGGCGCCACCCGTATTGATATACTGCAGCATGGATAAATCGCTTTGCAATTTTTCAGCTTCAACGACCATATCGTGCAGAACCAAAGGAGGCATCACCCATTCCGTGATGTTATTGGCCTGACACGCGGTCAGCGTCGCTTCGGGCGTTTCCTGTGGAAACATGACCCCTTGCCCATGAAACAACACCCAGAAACTATGGACGCCGCCATAGCTTGTATAGAGATTTATTCCCATTAGCGAAGTCCCAGTCGGCGCTTCTCTGTAGCTTTCGGTCGCCAGCAAGCGCCACATTAAAGCTTCCTGTGTCCAGATTACATATTTTCGAAATCCCGTAGATCCCGACGACCCAGCGATCACCCCGCCATCCGCAGAAAAATCGAAGTCTTTATGGGGGTGCGACAGCCAAGACTGATTGAATTCCTCCCATCGCGTCTCTTTACTTGGTGCATCAGCAAGAGAGATAACTAGATCAACATCGATGCCGCGTTTAACCAAGGCATCGGGTTCTATGCTGAAGACAACAAAGGCGCCCAAACGCAGCCCAGCAAAACAACCTGCTAAACAAAGAATTTCATTTGGAATTGCAAAACATATCCGCGTGTTTTCACCAACACCTAGGTCGATCAATTTAGACGCAATCGAGCAAATGGCGTTTTCAAACTGGGCAAAAGTGATGGTATTGTCAGAGACATCTATGCCAGCAACACGATCTGGATAGGCCTTAAAGATGGCCTGATAGTGGTGATTAAAATCCACCTATAGAGCTTTAAGAATTAAAAGCGGAACAACGCGCCAACGCGTGCGGTTGTTGATTTCCAGCTATAATTATAACCAGCCGCCGGGTTATCGATTTCATCGCGCAAGATATCAAATCTCAAAATGACCTTTTCACTAATATCGCGCTCTATCCCAATGCCAAAGCCGTGCCCCGACCCAGAAGTAACCGCGTTAAGGTCATTAAATCCGCTGCCGCGAACATGGTTTAGATAACCAAGAAGACGGAATGCATCAAAGTCCTTTCCGAAATGAAGCCCAATTCGCTTATAGCGGGTTAGATGATTTTCATTTGATCCAAAAAAATCATTTCCGCTACTCTTGCCAGCCTCTGCTTCTACGCCGATAAAAAATTCATCACCATATCTAGCGCCGATCAGAACGCTCGGCGAACTGCGATTAACATCACGAAAATTACAGGACGTGCACTCTTGAACTTCACCATTTATTTTAGACAAAGATATGCCACCGTAAAACATCGGTTCTGCAAAGGCCGAGCCTGCTATAGAACTTGCAATCGTCGCGGTTATTGTTCCCAATGGCTTCATCATTTTCTCCAGACTTTCACTTACGCTACAGTTGGCCTGTGGATTGGTCAACTCATTGTATATTGATGACAACCAAGAACTACCACTAATTTTCATCTGGCTCTCTAGAAGTGTCTAGGTTAAATGGCGAAAAAGATATCGAAACACTAATGACACGTACTCTCATTACATCCGCCCTGCCCTATATCAATGGGATCAAACATCTGGGGAACCTTATTGGCTCTCAGCTGCCTTCCGATGTTTATGCGCGTTTCTGTCGGGCGCGGGGCGATGAGGTGATGTTTATCTGTGCCACAGATGAGCATGGGACACCTGCGGAACTTGCTGCCGCCAAGGCTGGAAAATCGGTTGATGCATATTGTGCTGAAATGCACGAGGTGCAGGCGAATTTGGCCCGGGGTTTTGGATTGTCTTTCGATCATTTTGGGCGCTCCTCTTCACAGCAAAACCACGAGCTGACCCAGTATTTCGCAGGCAAATTGGCAGAGAATGGCTACATCGAAGAGGTGATGGAAAAGCAGGTCTATTCCAATACCGATGGTCGCTACCTGCCGGATCGTTATATCGAAGGGGAATGCCCCAATTGCGGATATGATGGCGCGCGCGGGGATCAGTGCGAGAATTGCACCAAGCAACTTGATCCAACAGATTTGATCAATCCACGTTCTGCAATTTCTGGTTCGACGGATTTGGAAGTGCGGGAGACCAAACATCTTTATCTTAAACAATCGGCCTTGGCTGAAAAAATTGATGCTTGGATTTCATCGAAAGCAGATTGGCCGGTTCTGACAACATCGATTGCCAAGAAGTGGTTGCATGATGGCGATGGGCTTCAGGATCGGGGCATTACGCGTGATCTTGATTGGGGTATCGCTGTTAAAAAAGGCGCAGATGATTGGGACGGCATGGAAGGTAAGGTTTTCTATGTCTGGTTTGACGCCCCGATTGAATATATTGCGGCGACCAAAGAATGGGCCGATGCCAATGGCAAAGGGGACGCCGATTGGCAGCGCTGGTGGCGGACCGATAAAGGGGCGGACGATGTCCGCTATGTCCAGTTTATGGGTAAGGACAATGTGCCCTTCCATACCCTGTCATTCCCAGCCACAATTCTAGGCACTGACGATAATTGGAAACTGGTCGATTTCATTAAAAGCTTCAATTACCTCAATTATGATGGCGGACAGTTCTCGACCTCTAAGGGTCGGGGTGTGTTCCAAGATCAGGCATTGGAAATTTTACCAAGTGACTATTGGCGCTGGTGGCTTTTGTCCAATGTTCCCGAAAGCTCTGATAGTGAATTTACATGGGAAAACTTCCAAGCTGGTATCAACAAAGATCTAGCGGATGTATTGGGGAATTTTGTTTCTCGCATAACCAAATTCTGCCGATCCAAATTTGGGGAAGAAGTGCCAGCAGGTGACTATGGCGATGCTGAAAAGAAAGCGATTGCAGCACTCGAGGCGCGCCTAACAAGCTACACCAAAAATATGGATGCCATGGAAATCCGCAAAGCCTCAGCCGATTTGCGCGCGATTTGGGCCATCGGAAATGAGTACCTACAAGAAGCAGCCCCCTGGTCTGTGTTCAAAGAGGATGAGGTCGCGGCGGCTGTTATCGTGCGTTTTGCGCTGAACCTGATCCCATTTTATGCAGCGCTATCCGCACCCTTCATCCCTGATGCTGCGGATAAAATGCGTGGTGCTATGGGGATTGATGTTGCTGACATGGCTTGGCCGAACTCGGTTGAGGATGCCTTGAATACGCTCAATGCAGGCGCTGGTTTCACAGTCCCAGATAATCTATTCGCGAAAATTAGCGATGAAGAGCGTGAAGAAATGCAAGCGCGTTTTGCAGGCAACTGAGCCTAAGACGCGTCCATTTCCCACATCCAACCGATATTGAAACGCCGTAACGCTTCGTCCACTTTTTTATCGGTCATGTTGGCTGAACTGGTTTGCAAAAGCACAATCGGTCCCTTTTGCGGGTGATCTGCGACATCAACCGCATCAACCTCTAGGTCCATTTCCTCTAATCGCTGACGGAAGACGCGCAAGATTGCGCGCTTGCGAAGAAGGGGTTTGAAAACCTTGCCCACGGCTGTGGTCTTAATCTCTGGCACGATCTCTAGATATTTTGGAAGCGCCATCGGATCGCCAACTTCCAGCTCAAGATAGGCCATAAGTTCTGCTTCGGTCGGCATCTTTTCGCGACCTTTCGGCTCTTCAAGTTCGACATACAGACAGGGAAGCTCGCCTGCATTTCGATCGGGCTGTCCGATAGCGCCTGCAAGTTTGACTTGCGGATGAGCGATCATGGCCTCTTCGATCATTTGCGGGTCAATGTTGTTGCCGCCGCGATTGATGATGTCTTTGTCGCGACCCGTGATCCAAACATAGCCATCACTATCCACGCGCCCCAAATCACCAGTGCGCAAGAATTTTCCTTCGACAAAAATGTCCTTGTTTTTAGCCGGTTCAGTATAGGTTTTGCCTGGCAGAATGGTTGGGCTGGCGACAACTAACTCGCCAATTTCATCAATACCGCAAATCTTGGACAGCTTGCCATCCTCATTAAATTGGGCAACGCGAATGTCAAAATACGGAAGTGGAAAACCAACCGATCCAATACGGCGCTCACCGCCCGGTGGGTTAACAGACACCACGCAAGTGGCTTCCGACATTCCATAGCCTTCGAGGATTTCGACGCCTGTTGTCTCTCTAAACCGTTGAAAGGCCGAGACGGGCATAGGCGCTGACCCACAAAAGACCGATTTAAGGGTAGAGATATCGGCATTCACTTTGACATTGTTCAAGGCAATGATCGCCGTAGGCACGGCCACAAAAAATGTCGCCTTCCAGTAGGCCACAATTTTCCAAAAATTCTTGATGACCCCATCACCGCGATAGCCCGCAGGCGTTGGTAGGACCAGATGCGCGCCCCTAAAAATCGCACCCATCAAAATCGGATAAACGGCAAAGACGTGAAACAGGGGCAGCGGCGAGATCACCACATCTGTTTCATCGATAACCATATTGCCAAGCGTCCAGCCGTTAAACATCGCGCCCATTTGGTCATGTTGAACAATCTTGGGTGCGCCTGTCGTGCCGCCTGTGTGGAAATAGGAACAAATACGGCTGCGACCACCTGTTTCATCGAAGGATAAAAGATCGGGGCGCTGGAAAGACATTACCTCCCGAAAATCAACGATCATCGCTTGGTGTTTTAGCTCTGTCTTTGGGCGCACATATGAAAGGAGTTGTTTTTTAACACCCGTTAAATGTTCGCCCAAATCCACTTCTACAATCGTGTGGACCTCTGGCACCATGGCGGCTGCAAAGGCACCAAGCTGGGCGAGGTTAGATTTTGGAAAACTCTTGAGCGTCACCAGAACTTTCGCATTGGACGCTTTCAAAATCTGTGCAATCTTTTCGGGATTGAGCGTCGGATTAATTGGCGCAGCAATCCCAACCGTCATTGCCGCAATCAAAGCAATCACGGTTTCCGTCGATGACGGCATGATCAAGGCGACGGCGTCTTTTTCTTTCACACCGATGGAACGCAGATAATTGGCAAATTGATTGACCTTTCCATAAAGGTCTTTCCACGTCAGCGTTTCGGTGTTGCCACGTGGATTTGCGAGCAAATGGAAAGAAACCGCAGGGCGGGCGGGCATCTCTTCGGCATTGCGTTTTAGCCGCTCGTAGACCGTGTCTTCTTCCCACAGATCATCCAGCTTGTTAGATTTCTCAAACTTGAGAACATCTTGATATGTTGAAATATCAATCAAAATCGCCCTACCCGAAAGCAACCTCGAAGAGGTAAATGTTTGCCACTATTTGTAAGTTTAGTTGAAATTACTTGAAAGTCGAGGGGGAAGAGAAATTTTCCCCCTCAATCAATGGTTTACTGGTGCTTATTCCGCAAATTCCCACGGGCGAATGAAGCCGCCGAGTACCTTTTTCACTTCGGCTTTTGAGACATTGTCAGGATTTGAAATCATCGCCAGGCGGCCGTGTTTCTTTGTCTCCACAACATCCACAACTTCGCAGTTAAGACCTGCTTCGCTAAGTGCCTCGCCATATACACGCGTAATCGCAAGGGCGCGCAGTTCTGGTTTGAAAACTTTCCCAACGGCTGTTTTCGGCAACTCGTCCACGATCTCTAGATATTTTGGACGCGCGGTTGGATCGCCGATCCGCTCATTGGCAAATGCCATTAACTCATCGGGGCTGACATCCGCACCTTCGATCAGCTCGACATAGGCGCAAGGAAGCTCGCCAGCATGTGCGTCTGGCTGACCAATTGCACCAGCAAAGGCGACTTGCTCATGTTCGGCCAAGGCCTCCTCAATCGTAGCAGGGTCAATATTGTGCCCGCCCCGAATGATGATGTCCTTGGCACGACCCGTGATCCAAATATATCCATCCTTATCAATGCGGCCCAAATCACCTGTCCGCATGAAATTCTTTTTCACAAACAGATCTTTGTTTTTATCGGGATCGGTGTAGGTATTGCCGACGATGACGCCTGGGTTGTAAACGCAGATTTCGCCAACTTCATCGGCCTTACATTCTTTCGCACCTTTCCCCGTCTCATCCTCATATTTCATGATTTTAACATCGGTATAAGGAAGCGCGATCCCAACGGAGCCGATTTTGCGTTCGCCATCGACAGGGTTACAGGAAATCAAACACGTGGCTTCAGTCATCCCGTAACCTTCGACAATCTCAACGCCTGTTACCTCTTGGAAGCGCTTGAAAAGCTCAACCGGCAATGGCGCTGATCCACAAAACGCGTTTTTCAATGTCGAAATATCGGCATTCACGGGCACCTGCATCAGCTTAGCAGTCGCTGTAGGCACGGTGATAATAAAGGTCGCCTTGTAGCGTTCGACCAATTTCCAGAAATTATCGAAAACACCATCGCCGCGATATCCAGCGGGTGTTGGCATCACCATATGCGTGCCAGAGGCCATACAAGACGTCCAAGCAGGATAGGCCGCAAAGACGTGGAACAAAGGCATTGGACAGATCATACAGTCCGTTTCATCCATCAATAGCGTATTGCCCAGCCACCCTTGGTACAGCACACCCGAATGACGGTGCTGTGCGAATTTAGGTAATCCTGTAGTTCCGCCCGTATGGAAATAGGCGCAAATCCGATCCTTTAGGTTTTCTTTGAAGGTCAACTTATCGGCGGGCTGGCTTTCTAGGGCTGCGTTAAAATCAACGATTTCCGCTTTATGTTCCGCTTTAATCTTTGGACGGATCAGCGGCACGATCACTTTCTTTGCCCCCGAAAGATGCGGCAAAAGGTCAATCTCAACCAGCGTCTTAACAGAAGGGGCATCTTTTAACGCGTCCGCCGTCAACTGACCGACATTTGTTTTCGGGAAGCCTTTGATCGTCACAACTGCTTTTGCATTTAGCTGTTGGAGAAGAGCGGTAATTTTTTCAGGCTCAAGCGTGGGGTTAATCGGCGCCACGATCCCAGCCGTCATACCGCCAAGCATCGTAATCAAAGTTTCATGCGTTGTCGGCAGAAGGTACGCCACCACATCATTTTCACCGATACCAATAGAGCGGAAATAGTTCGCGCATTGGTTCACACGGCCCAAAACATCGCTCCATGACAGCGTAAAGTTCTTATCCTTTGGTCCAGAGGTAATTTGATAAGATACGGCCGGATTGTCCGGAAATTTTTTTGCTGTGGCTTCTAGTTGTTGGTAAACAGTTTTATGCTTCACGCGCTTGGAATAAGGCATTTCCTTAACCAGCTTTTCGACATCCTTCACATTTGCAAAAGGCGCAGTCATGTAATCCTCCCGAGATACTCAGCATAGTTTCTAAAACGCCAAGCCCATCCAAGCAAGTTTGACGTTAGGGTAAACAATAAACGAAAAGGGCGGCCCAAAGACCGCCCATTTTTGAATTTTATTGTGATTATGCTGGAATACGCAACACCTGACCTGGGTAAATCAGATCAGGGTCAGTCAACATCGGTTTATTGGCTTCAAAAATCTCATTGTATTTGTTGCCATCACCCATTGTTTTTTCAGCAATCGCCCAAAGCGTATCGCCCTTTTCAACTGTGTGGTAGACACCTTCGGAATTGTCATCCGTGTCATCTTTCACACCAGCGATGCCTTTGACGTTACCAAGCGCCAAAAGGATTTTCTCTTTCAGTGATTTATCTGCAGGTGAGCCTGTTACGACAACTTCGTCACCCTCTTTCTTGACTTCAACGCCAGAGGCATCAAGTCCAAGATCGTCCAATTCTTTGTTCAGCGCATCTGTTGCCGCTGCATCATCATCGTCATCACCGAACAATGATTTACCAATATCTTTTGCAAAGCTGAGCAGTCCCATTTGACCCTCCTAGTAGTTAAACATGACCCAAAGGTAAGTATGAAAAGCGCTATTGCAAGCTTTTATACGGTTTCATCGCCGGTAAATTGCAATTTTGCGAGCCTTGCATAAAGCCCACCTTGCTTGACCAATTCTTTGTGGGTGCCTTGGGCCACGATTTGACCGGCATCCATAACGATGATCCGATCAGCCTTTTTGACGGTCGCTAAACGATGGGCGACGACCAAGGTTGTACGATCCGCACTTAGCCCATCAACGGCTTCTTGAACAGCACGTTCTGATTCTGCGTCCAAGGCGGATGTCGCTTCATCCAACAACAAGATCGGGGCATCGCGCAAAATCGCGCGGGCAATCGCTAGCCGTTGCTTTTGACCGCCCGACAACATCACGCCCTGCTCGCCTACAAAGCTGTCATAGCCATCAGGTAGCGCGGCAAGAAAATCATGCGCTGAGGCCGCAATTGCCGCCGCCTCTATCTCTGCATCCGTTGCGTCTGGCTTGCCAAAGCGAATATTTTCGCGCGCCGATGTCGCAAAGATCACGGGGTCTTGGGGAACAAGGGCGAGATGCTGGCGATAGGCTTCGCGTTCTAATTCCTTCACCTTCAGGCCATCAATTTTGATCGCACCTGAATTGCTATCATAAAACCGCAAGAGAAGTTGGAAGATCGTGGACTTGCCCGCACCTGAGGGTCCAACAAAGGCGACGGTTTCACCGGGTTTTAACGTGAAACTAATCTTGTCCAAGACTTTGGATTTGGGACGGGATGGATATTTGAATGTGACATTTTCAAAGGCGATTTCACCCTTGATATTTGCCGGTAACGATTTTGGTTTGGCCTTATCTTCAATCGGGTCATCGGCATTCAAAAGCTCAACCAGCCGTTCAGTCGCGCCTGCGGCGCGCATCATTTCCCCCCAAAATTCAGCGAAGGCAGAAACCGATGCCCCCACCATGATGGCGTAAATCACAAATTGCACCAAAACGCCGGCCGACATTTCGCCTGCTTGCACATCACGCGCCCCAATCCATAAAACGGAAACAATGCCCGTAAATATCAAAAAGATGACGATGGCGGTCATCACAGCCCGAATAGAAATGCGCTTGCGCGCGGCGTCAAACGCCTCTTCAGTCAAGCCGCCGAACAAGGCCCGACTTGGCCCCTCATGCGTGAAGGCTTGGACGGTTTGAGCTGCCAGTAACGTTTCCGAAGCGTTGCCAGAACTTTCGGCGATCTTATCTTGATTGGTTTTTGACAAGACGCGAACACGCCGACCGATGCCCAAAATGGGAACCAAAACTAAGGGCACAAGCAACAAGACGAGACCAGTGAGCTTTGGCGAGGTCAGCAACAGCATCACCATGCCCCCTGTGAACATAATGGCATTTCGAAGGGCGAATGACAGATACGATCCAATCACGGACAGGATCAATGTTGTGTCGGTTGTAATTCGGCTTAACACTTCGCCTGTCATGACACGCTCGTAAAAAGCGGGGCTCATCCCGATCATCTTGTCATAAACCGCGCGTCGAATATCGGACACAATTCGTTCGCCCAACCGTGTGACCAAGGCGTAGCGCAATGCAGATCCCAGCGCCAAAAGACCAGCGATAACAATCGCTGCCGCAAAATAGCGATCGAGTAATTCCGCATTTTCACCAAACCCATCCACAATCCGGCGCACCGCCAAGGGAAGGATCAGCGAAATCAGCGCCGTGAAGGTCAGCATCAAAAGCGACAGGATCAACAGCAGCTTATAGCGACGCGCAAAAGGCCACAGCCCAGAGAGCGAGCGCATGGACTTTCCCTTGGCGCGATCGAGTGAAACTGCAGCGGTGGATTCAGGTGTCGACATTCAGCCAAGCCTTAGTGAGCAAAGGGTACACATACAATGGGAAAGGAAGTTTGGAGCGGGTAGCGGGAATCGAACCCGCACCTTAAGCTTGGAAGGCTCTTATGATACCATTTCACCATACCCGCTTTTGAAGCCTAGCGCATAAGCGAGTGCGCCAGAGACGTCAACAACCTGCGACGAAAAAACCAGCGATTTTGCTATTCTAAAAGCTTTTTGGCGGCATCTTCGACGGCATCTTTCGCTTTGTCCTCAAGTGACTCCTTGGCTTTGTCGACAACATCGTCTGCTTTCTCTTCAAGCGCTTCTTTTGCGGCGGCCTTGGCCTTCTCTTCTAGCTCTTCTGCCTTGTCCTTAACTTCTTCCACTTTCTGCTCCGTATCCGTCGCAGAGGTTTCTGCCACTGGCTCTTCTGCCATTTGACTGAAAACGAAATAGCCCCCACCGGCCAGTGCAATCGCAGCGATCAAAAGTAATACTGTTTTATTCATGATATATTCCTCACTTGCATGAACCTTAACTAGGCATCGAATGGATACGTTACAACCAAAGAAAAACCGCCCCTAGGCAGAGGCGGTTTTCAAAATAAAATGATCTATTATTGCGCGTCTTTTTCTGCAGCCATCGCGGCCGCTTCTGCTTCTTCGGCCATCATCATGGCTTTCTTCGCCGCCTCTTCAGCTTCACCGATCGCCATTTCCGCAGATTTTTGATCGGCCATAGCCGCATCTAGCGCTTTCATCGCATCTTCGGCTTGAGTACCTGCATCCGCGATGATGCCTTCCTTGGCGCTAAGTTTATCCATTGCCGCTTTCGCGGCAGCCTTCAAACCTTCGCTTGCATCCGAAGCTGATGCCGCCTCTGATGCCTGCATCGCAAGATCCTTCAAACTGTCCAGACCCACCATCGCGGCAGCCTTGGCTTCTTCGGCAGAACCGATTGTGGCTTTTAGCTCTTCGATTTTACCCGCGGCCATCTCGGCTGCGGCTTTTGCCGCTTCTATTGCGGCTGTCGCCTCAGTGGCTTGCGCGGCTGCTGCATCAGCGGCTGTACGGGCCTCTGTTGCTGCGGCGGCTTTCGCTTCTATTTCCGCGGCGATCTGTTGATTGCCACTATTGATAAGATATGCGCCCAATCCCAGCACCGCGGCCACAAAAATTGCAAATATTTTGTTCATTTGATTTGAACCTCCCAGTTATTTTTTTCTCCCTTTTCAAATAAGGGCATTGTCGCGTCAAAATTCAACGTTTTTCTGATCTGTCAGATAAAATTCTACGTGATCATATTACCTTGCGCTTTCCCTTGATAAGTTCGATGAAGAAGAATAGATCACTCGTCACAAGTAACGAAGGAAAAGACCCATAGCTCGTAGACCACACCAGGCCCAACCTCAGCGTGATACAGGGCCGCGCGCAAATGACCGCATAACCGCCACTGAAATCCGCCTTATTGGCGCAGATGGCGAAAATATCGGCCTATCAACCCCAGACAAAGGTAATCAGCTCGCCCAAGAGGCCGGATTGGATTTGGTGGAGATTTCACCTAACGCCAAACCGCCCGTGTGCAAGATTATGGATTTGGGCAAGTTCAAATATGAACAGCAAAAACGCGAAGCCGAAGCGCGCAAAAAGCAAAAAGTCATCGAAGTTAAAGAGGTCAAATTTCGCCCCAACACCGACACGCATGATTTCGATGTAAAAATGCGTAACGTCTTTAAGTTTCTGGAAAACGGCGACAAGGTGAAAATAACCATGCGTTTTCGCGGGCGCGAAATGGCGCACCAAAACCTTGGCCTCGATCTGTTGAAACGTGTTGAAGAAAAAGTTGTCGAAGCAGAGCTTGGCAAGGTCGAACAGCACCCAAAAACCGAAGGGCGCCAAATGACCATGATGATCGGTTCGCTGAAGTAATTCGCTTGCAATTAGGCCGCGCGACCATAATGTCGCGCGGATGAATATAAAGACCCCCCAAAACAATATGGCACAAGCGGCTTTTTTGATGGTCGCAGCTGTTCTATTTTTCTCGATGATGGACGCGATAGCCCGCGGCCTGGCCCGCGACGTCCATCCCTTTGAAGTCGTCTGGGGGCGCTACACATTTCAGACCTTGTTTTCGGTTTTGTTTCTTGCCCCCAAATTGCACATCTACATCAAAACCAAACATCCTGGGCTTCAGCTGACCCGTTCGCTGTTCCTCTTTGGCGGGACCCTTTTCTTTTTCACCTCGCTGTCGTTTTTGTCGCTGGCAACAACCACGGCCATTTTTGAAATTTCGCCATTGTTGATCACCGTGCTTGCGATTTTCATCTTGGGCGAAAAGGTTGGTGTCTACAGATTGGCAGCCGTTTTTGTGGGTCTTTTGGGCACGCTTGTTATTATTCGGCCTTGGTCGACTTCTTTCGAGCTGACCCTTCTTTTACCGCTCTTTGCTGCGATGTGTTACGCAGGCTATGCTATTTCCACGCGTGTCTTGGGCAGCGAAGATCCTGAATGGACCAGCTTTCTTTATACGGCTGTGATCGGCACACTTATCGCTTGCGTTGTCGTCCCATTCTATTGGACAGGTCCTGATCTTTGGGCTTTTGCACGTATGGCGATGATGGGTGTGTTTGGCAGCGTCTCTCACTACCTGCTTATTCTTGCCTTCACTCGAGGCGAAGCAAGCTACATCGCGCCCTTTGGCTATTTTGGGTTGGTCTTTAACGCAACTTGGGGATTTTTGTTCTATGCCGAACGCCCCGACCTATTTGTGATTTTGGGGGCGTTAATTATTGTTGGTGCTGGCCTATTCGTCTGGTACCGCGAGCAACGATCACTCGGACAGCCCGGCCTGCCCTAAATTCCGCGCGACAAATACAGGCCCGAAACGTTTTCCCTGAACAATCAGGGCAAATTGATCTTCCGTCCCACGGGGAAGCGTGACCTTGATGGTTTTTGTTGAGGATGTATCCCAACGATCAATCACCTCAAGTGACTTCACAACATTATGGTAAGTTAGTTTTTTTCCTGCATTTTCGCCGCGTTCAATTTTCACGGTTTCTGCTGGGGTAAACTGCACCAAAGAAATATCTGCCTGGCCTAGGTTTCTTTTCTTGGCCATCAACTCAACAGTGACGACATTACCCGTCCGCGCAATCTCGATCTCTGCGGCTTCTTCGCGTTTACGCAAAGTTTCCAGCGTCATGTTGATGCGTTGCACCGAACGTCCGACGCCGCCTGCAACTTCGGCCACCCCATCAAAAATCATCTGCGGTGTGACCCGGCGCCCGCGATTGATGATTTGTGCATTATAGCTCGCTTGGCGTTCACCGAATTTGGCAATGGCGAAAGCATCTTTCCAGCCTAAATAGTCCCAGTAATCAACATGAAGGGAAAGCGGCAGGATATCTTCCATCCCAACCATCTGTTCCAAGATTTTATCAGCCGGCGGGCAGGAATAACAGCCCTGAGAGGTGAAAAGCTCAACCAAAATAATGCGCTCTTGAGCCTTCACTGCCGAAACACCCAGCATCATCATGCCCATTACAAACGCGAGTAGTTGTTTCATCAAGTCACCTATTTCCACCTTGCGCTTCTTCTTAGCGAAGAAGTCCCGCTATGACGAATAAAGAAAATGCGAGTATTCGTTACAAAAACCAAAGCCAACGACCCGTGCGTGCAAAATAGGCATCCACCACCTTATCGCCCAGCCCTTCGCGCATTTTACGCTCTTCTGGAGTGACGTAGTTTTTTTCAAAAAATAGAAACAGCCAAACAGGGACGATCAATGCCAAAAGAGAGCCCACCCAAAACGTGGCACCCCAGACGATCAATACAAAGGCAAGGTAAATCGGGTTGCGGCTGATACGAAACGGCCCCTCCACAATCAAAGCTTGTGGTTTTTGGCGTGGGACGATCGTTGTGGCTTTCTTCTTGAACCAATAGGTAGACCAAAAGAAAAGGATCAGCCCCAGCCCGATCATAATGCGGGAAAAAATCGGCATTGGATGCAATGGCATCGGATCGAACTGGGCGATAAATACGACTGATAAAAGCGCCAATAGCGTCCAAACGGGTGGGACATTAAGATTTTTTAACAATATTCATCGCTCCGAGAGTTACGTTTATTTCAAAACTTTTCGCAATAAGTGTGACCTTTCCTACTATATAATAATTAATACGCTCGTATATTCTTTTCGCATTTTGAATTTTGATATTGGAGAGAAAAATGAAAAAGCTTGCACTTGCAACCATCGCGTCAGCTTTCGTTGCAACATCATTTGTATCTACTGCTTCAGCGGGAGATTATCGCGTTGTAGTCAATGAAACCCCCAAGGGCGGATACACTGCCAGTTTGGTTCACCGCACCGAAATGGGTAAGAACCAGACTGTCGGTACATATGAAACGAGAAAAGAGGCTCGCAAGGCGGGCAAGGAAGCAAAGAAAGAAATTGAAAACCAAGGCGACGGGAAATAATTTTTCCTGTTTCACCGGAACCAAATTGGATCAATTCCACTCATTTAGAAAAATGGGCCGCAAACGCGGCCCATATTTTTATTCTACGTTTTCATATACTTAGCATGGTGTCCGTGCGCGGACACCTGTTAGGCTGCTTTGGACGCCAAATTCCGAAGCACGTAGTGAAGCACACCACCATGCTCGATATATTCGATCTCAACTTCTGTATCGATACGGCATTTAAGCGATATTTCTTTGCTCGATCCGTCGCCCATAG
>CAZRFT010000323.1:0-2579 GCA_964599255.1 uncultured Neptunicoccus sp.
CTATAGTCGGTGATCTGGGTTTGAGGATAACGAGTGTGTTACCAGCGATTGATTGCCGATTGTGGCCTAGCCGACTTTGGGCATTTGCTGTGTTGCGCAATGAATACCGCCACCCAATTCGCCCAAGGCGTCGGTGTTGAGTGTAACAATTTCACGTCCAGGATAGTGGCGGGACAGTGCGTCAACAGCTTGGGCGTCAGTGCGTCGGTCTCCGAATTGTGGGGCAATTACAGCGCCATTGCAGACATAGTAATTCACGTAAGAGGCGACAAAATCATAGCCTGACACCCTTCGCTTGTTGGGCTCTGGAATAACCTCAATCTCTATCCCGGCGGCTTTTAGCGCTTCAAACGTATCGAGGGCTGCTTGATGGAAAGGTTCGTGGAAATCTGGTTCCTCGGGTAAATTCATGAGGATGCGGCCAGGTGCGGTGAAGCGAGCAAGACTGTCGATGTGATAGTCGGTAATATCGAGATCCCAGAGCCCGGGGCTCCACACCATCTTCTTTGCGCCGTAAGTTTTTAGAAGCCGCGTTTCGAGTTCAGCCAAGCTGACGGCAGGATTACGATTGTCGTTTCGCCATGAGCTTTCATGCGCAATCAGATAATCCGCGCCGTCATGATCGACGCCACCACCTTCACCGACAAGACCTGTCGGCACGAGCGGTAGGTCGAGTCGAGCGGCAACACGTTTGGCAATTTGCGAATCGTGCGTGTTGACTTGCTTTTCACCCCATCCGTTGAATTGGATATGCATCACCGCCATGTTGCCTTGCGCATCCCGTCCAAAGATGGGACCTGCATCGCGCGCCCAGAGATCCTCTGTTGGGATGTCCCATAGCTCGACTGCTCCTTCCGTCATTTTATCGATTTGGGTGTGATGGGATTTGTCAGCGAGCAACACGACTGGTTCAAAATCTGAAATAGATAGAGCTACATCGACGATTGTTTGCTGGACATCGCGTAGGAAGCCAGAACCGCCATAGACGCGTTTAGAATTTGGCCATTGCATGAAGGTTAGTTCATGGGCGTCTGACTCTGCAGGAATATGATAATTTCCAGCCATGGAATTATTTATGGCAGAATTCACGTCACTGAAGAAGGGGTTTTGTGAATGCTCAACGCAATGTTAGAGAAAGCGTCATGACACAGAAAACAGCCAAAGAATTGCTTGAAGGCGCTTATGCATTGGGAAGCGCCAAGGATAATGTTGACTATTATGCCGATTTTGCAGCGGTTTATGATGAGGGGTTTGCCTCCGATCTTGGCTATCAATCACCGCGTATGATTGCGGAGTATCTGGCGGAAGTTGGATCGGATGCGATGCAAATTGCGGATATTGGATGTGGGACGGGATTAATCGCGGATCATCTGCCGGGTCATCAGATCGATGGGTATGACATTTCGCCAGAGATGATTGAAGTGGCCCGCGAGAAGGGATTGTATCGCGAATTTTATTGTGCGGATTTGACGGGAGATTTAAGCGCTCTGCCCGATGATTATGACGCGCTGATATCGGCTGGTACCTTCACCATGGGCCATTTGGATGCGGGGCATTTGTTGGGACTGCTTGCACTTTTGAAGCACAACGCATGGGTGGCGGTGACGATTAGTCAGGCGCATTTCGACAAAGCAGGCTTTGGAGACGCGTTGAATGCGGCTTTAAAGAATGGCTTGATCACCAAGCCAGAGTTTCGCGAATTTTCGATTTACCAAAAAGCGGGCCATGATCATTCGAGCGATAAAGGCTGGCTGACGCGGTTTCAGAAGGCATAAAAAAGGGCGCTTCAACGAGCGCCCTTTCGTGTTCTGTAACCCCCGTTTAGGACGGTGTGCCTGAAGAGATATAAGCCGTTTTGACGGTTGTGTAGAATTCGGCGGCATAGCTGCCTTGTTCGCGTGGGCCATAAGAGCTGTCGCCGCGACCACCGAATGGCACGTGATAGTCGGTACCAGCCGTTGGCAAGTTCACCATGACACAGCCTGTTTGCGCGTTGCGTCGGAAATGGTTGGCGCGGGCGAGGTTGGTTGTCACGATGCCAGATGTCAGGCCGAAATTCGTGTCATTTACGGTCGCCAATGCCTCGTCATAGCCGTCAACTTTGATAATCGCGGCGAGCGGTGCGAATAATTCTTCGCGGTTCAGGCGCATATCATTGGTTGTTTCAACAAAAATGCCTGGTGACATGTAGTAGCCGTCATTTGGCATCTCCAGACGTTCGCCGCCGCAGATAAGCTCTGCCCCTTCGGCTTTGCCCGCTTCCACATTGGCGAGGTTTTCGTCAAGCTGCTGTTGGCTGACAACAGGGCCAAGCTGTGTGCCCTCTTCCAACGCATGACCAACTTTCATGGCTTTGGTAGCGTCCGCGAGTTTGGAGACAAACTCGTCGTGAATTTTGCTGTGGATAACAAGACGGGATGATGCGGTACATTTCTGACCGCAGCTTCCAAAAGCGCCGCCTGCCGCCAAAGAGACGGCCAAATCAAGATCGGCATCATCCATGACGGCGAGTGCGTTTTTCGATCCCATTTCCATCTGGATCTTGGTGAAGTTTTGCACGGCTGCAGCTGCAATTCCAC
>CAZRFT010000324.1:0-3520 GCA_964599255.1 uncultured Neptunicoccus sp.
GGGGGATGTTCTTTTCAATAGAAAACGCCAGCGGGACATCGCTGGCGTTCAATTCTTGATTTATCTGCGCTTCAAACGCGGCCAGATCACAGTCATCCGCCGCGTAGAACATTAGCGTGCGAACTCTTTTTCAAGATCAGCTAGCTCTGCACCACCTGCCATCAGACGGCGAATTTCGCCCTCTTTCATCTTGCCACGCACGCCTGCGCCAATCACTTTACCTAACGCAAGGAAGGTATAGCGATCAGCGATGAGCCGAGAGTGTATCTCGTTATGCGTGATAAAGATGATCGCAATGTCACCCCGTTCGCGCACACGATCGATGGTTTTGAGAACGCCAAGCTGTTGCTTTTGACCCAAGGCGGATGTCGGTTCGTCCAAAATCAGAACCTTCGCCCCGAAATAGATCGCCCGAGCAATCGCCAAGGTCTGACGCTGACCGCCCGACATGGTGCCCACAGCCTGTGTCGGATCAGAGAAGTCGATCCCGATTTTCAGCATTTCGTCATGGGCGATTTGGTTCATTCGCTCCATATCCATCACACCAAAGGCGTTGCGGATTTCGCGACCCATGAAGAAGTTGCGTGTGATCGACATCAACTGGTTCAAGGCAAGGTCTTGGTAAACCGTACCAATGCCAGCAGCCGTTGCATCACGCGGGCTGCGGAACTCGGTTTCGTTCCCTTCGATAAAGATTTTACCTTCGGTCGGTTGGTGAACGCCGGCAAGGATCTTGATCAGTGTGGATTTCCCCGCACCGTTATCCCCAAGCAGCGCGTGAACTTCGCCTGGATAGACGTCCAAATCAACACCCGCAAGCGCGGTGAAGGGGCCGAACTGTTTGACCAGTCCTTTTACGCTCATATATGGCTGGGCTTTTTTCTTGGCCATGATTAGATCCCTCCTGTGATGCGTTTACGGATGCGCTCGTTTGCGAACACCGCTGCCAGAAGAACCGTGCCTACGAAGACGCGGAACCAAGAGCCGTCGATCCATGGAATGAAGAACACCGCGTTTGCCACAAGGCCAAATGTTACAGCACCAAAACAAACGCCCAATATGGTTCCAAAGCCACCTGTCATCAGAATACCGCCCACAACTGCAATCGCGATCGCTTCGAGTTCCTTGAATAAGCCTTTTGCCGCATCAGATGAATTTGTGTCGAACACTTGGCATGTTGCAAAGATCGTTGCGCAGAAAGCAGAGAACATGAACAGGCCAATTTTCACTCGATCAACAGGCACACCATTGGCGCGAGCGCTTTCTTTGTTATCGCCTGTTGCATAAATCCAGTTACCCAACTGTGTCTTCGACAAAACAAACCAAGCAAAGCCAGCAATGATGAAGAACCACAGAAGACGTGCATCAAAGCCTGTGACCCACTGTTCCATCTTTCGATTGATATTGAGGAAGCTGAGATAATTGATGTCATCAATTGTCAGTTTCACTGGGAATTCCACGCCAGCGGCGATCTTAGAACCCATCCAATACCAAGCATCATAGAACCAGCCAAAAACCTCGCCGCCCATTTGTTCGGCAAACCAGCTGGTTTCTTTGAAATCTGGAAGACCTGAGACATTTGTATTCTGGTTGATCAAACGAAAACAAACTTCGGTCAAACCACGAAGGAAGAACCAAAATGCCAGTGTCACGATAAAGCTCGAAAGCCCTGATCGGACCACAATATTTCCTATGAGCCAGCCGAAACTGAGCGTCATTATTAAGGTTATTAAGAAGGCTAAGAAAGGCGTTGCTTCGCCCATCCCAAAGGGCAGCCCCCATTTCATCATGATCGCAATCGACATGCCCGCAAAGGCAATCATCGGCCCGATCGAAAGGTCAAATTCCCCTGCAATCATTAAAAGTGCTGCACCCGTGGCAATAATGCCAAGCTGTGCAATGATTGCGACATTGTTTTTAAGTCCCAGTGCGTTGAACGCTTTGCCATTAGAGGCAATTGCCAGTGCCACGATGATAACAATCATCACGATAAAAGCACCAATTTCTGGACGTCGAATTGTACGCTGGAACCAAGATTCTTCTTGTAATCTATCGGATTCGCTCCGGTCAGCCATATCGTCCCCGTATGTTTTTCTTGGAGGTTTATAGAAAACAGGCGGGGTCACCCCCGCCTGAATTTATTTCAAAATCAAACCCGCGATTAGCGGTTCACACCCGCCTGATCGGCAACAGATGCTGCGTTAGACGCATCAACAAAGCCTGGGCCAGATGGAATGTTTGCACCAGGCAACATACCTGCGTTTGTGTTGTACAGGTGAAGTACAATCACTGGCATGTAGCCTTGTAGACGCTGCTGCTGGTCAATTGTGAATGACGCATCACCTGCTTGGATCATGTCCATAACTTCTGGTGATAGGTCAAAGCACGCTAGGTGAACATCTGCGCCAACATCTTTGATCGCTTTGTTTGCAGCCGCACATACGTGTGGACCAACAGCCAAAACACCATCGATAGATGGGTCTGCAGAAAGTGCTGCTGCTGTTCGAGTTTCGATTTGTGTCACGTCGTTAGAAACGTCGATCATGTTCAAATCGCCACCAAGACCTGCGAAGTAACCTTCACAACGATCAACAAGTGCTGTGTTGAATGCTTCTTGGTTCAAGCAAAGACCGTTTGTTACGCCTTCTGCTTTTGCACGACCACCTGCAGCTTCACCTGCAAGACGCTCTGGCTGACCAACGTGCATCAATGCGCCAACAGCTTTAGATGACTCAAGACCAGAGTTCATCGTGATAACAGGGATACCTGCATCAGCTGCTGCTTGAATTGCTGGCCCAAGCGCATCGGCGTCTGGCAATGACACGATGATACCGTCAGGGTTAGATGCCGCTGCTGCTTCGATCAGCTTCGCCATACCCGCCATGTCGCCAGATGGGTCAAAGTTATATTCAAATTCTGCACCGATTGCTGCTGCCGCGTCACGGCCACCTTTTTCAACAACAGGCCAAAATGGGTCTGTACCTTGCGTGTGTGTGATCATCACAT
This sequence comes from uncultured Neptunicoccus sp., assembly GCA_964599255.1. Lineage (GTDB taxonomy): Bacteria > Pseudomonadota > Alphaproteobacteria > Rhodobacterales > Rhodobacteraceae > Amylibacter. The sequence continues at coordinate 3,007 of CAZRFT010000324.1, forward strand.
AACGCTCAGCAAATGCAGTTGTCGCAGTCAACGCAAGCGCTGCTGTCGCCATCAACATCTTTTTCATGAGTATTTCCTCCCTAGAGCTCATTATAAGGTCATTGAGGTTTCCAGTTTGACCTAAAAACTTCTCAATTCAACCACAAAAAGTTTGAACATTTTTTTTATTCTGTGTAAAGCCGAAAATAGAATATTTATTCTGTTTCATGGGAGGGGCAGAATAATCACTCATGAAAATAAAGGGTTAGGCGATGAAATACGAAACGCTGACTATGGCACAAGCCTTGGTGAAATGGCTGGTTGCGCAAAAAATTGAGACCGATTCTGGCATCAAGCCCTTGTTCCCAGGTGTCTTTGGAATCTTCGGGCACGGAAATGTGACGTGTCTGGCTGAAGCGCTTGAGCGCGTTCAGGATCAAATGCCGACCTATCGGGGTCAGAACGAACAAGGAATGGCCTTGGCAGGTATCGGTTACACCAAGGCAAAACGCGCGGAACAGATCATGATTGCCAC
>CAZRFT010000325.1:0-2064 GCA_964599255.1 uncultured Neptunicoccus sp.
GCTCAGATTTACTCTCTTTGCGCAGAGCTTCGCGCAAAAGTAGACCTTGCTTTACAGGAATTCCCCAATGATAGCCGCCTAATCCGCCAGATTTACGCAAAACCCGATGACAGGGGACAAGCCAGGAAATTGGGTTGCGACCAACCGCGGTTCCTACTGCGCGAACGGCTTTGGGATTTCCAATCCGTTCCGCAATGGTGCTGTAGGTCGTCACTTGCCCAGACGGGATTGAAAGCAGCGCCTCCCAAACTTTTAGTTGGAAGGGCTGACCGATAAGGTGTAGTCGGGTGTCCTCACCTGCGCTCATGGCTGCTGCGCGCAGTGCTGCGCCACCACTATCTACTTCATAAGTGGCCTCTGGCCAGCGTCGGCGAAGATCAGACATCGACCATTCGCGGCCCATAACATCCGTAAAGCCGATCCCGCAGATACCGCGATCCGTCCACATCAGTAACATTTCCCCAAAGGGGCAATCGGCAAATCCGTATTTTATACGTAAGTCTCGACCAGCCTTGGCAAACTCGCCTGGGGTCATCGCCTCCCATGTTAGGAACATATCATGAAGCCGAGAGGTGCCAGATAACCCGACCTCTTCCGCTGTATCCAAAAGCGTATAGTTTTTGGTGAGTAGTTCCTTGGCCATGTTAAGCGACAGATACTGCTGGTAGCGTTTTGGGCTGACCCCTGCCCATTCAGAAAAAATCCGTTGGAAATGCGAGGGCGATAACCCAACTGCGCTTGCGATCTCTTCCAAGCTGGGTTGTTCTGCGCGGGTATCTTCGATGAACGAAATCGCGCGTGCGATAATTTGGTAGTGGTAGGGGTCTTTTTCCATATCTGCAGATTGCGCGATTTTTGCCGATCTCTCCACCCGTTTCTTGCTTAAAAAACTTGTCCGATTGCCCACGACATGGCAAACGCATTAGGGTTTGAGAGGGAACATGACAAAGCAACTGGGCTACCACGAAATCCACGAGATTTTCACCCGCTTCCGCGCGCACGAAGCGGAGCCCAAGGGTGAGCTGAATCATACCAATGCTTACACTTTGGTTGTTGCTGTTGCGCTCTCTGCTCAGGCAACGGATGCTGGCGTGAACAAGGCGACGGAAGCGCTTTTCAAAAACGTGGATACGCCGCAAAAAATGTTGGATTTGGGCATCGATGCCCTAACCGATCACATCAAAACAATCGGGCTCTTTCGTCAAAAGGCGAAAAACGTCATGAAGATGAGCCAAATTTTGGTGGATGATTATCAGGGCGAAGTGCCGTCCAGCCGCGCAGCACTTGAAAGTTTGCCAGGTGTTGGGCGCAAAACCGCAAATGTCGTTTTGAATATGTGGTTCAAGCAGCCAACTCAGGCGGTGGACACGCATATTTTTCGGCTTGGTAATCGAACTGGCCTTGCAGTTGGAAAAGATGTGGTTGCGGTGGAGCGTTCGATAGAGGATCACGTTCCAGCCGAATTTCAACAACATGCACATCACTGGATGATCTTGCATGGACGTTATATCTGCGTGGCGCGTAAGCCAAAATGCGCCAACTGCATTATAGAAGATCTTTGTAATTTTGAGGGGAAAACCAATGTCTAAATCAATCGCGGTAACGGGAATTGGTAATGCAATCGTTGATGTCATTGCCCAGTGCGATGACGCGTTCTTGAACGATAACGGCGTCGAAAAGGGTATTATGCAATTAATTGACGCTCCCCGCGCGCGCGCGCTTTATCAAGTAATGCCACCCGCGACTGAAAAATCGGGGGGATCTGTTGCGAACTCTATAGCAGGCATTGCCTCTTTGGGGGTAAAAACGGGATTTATTGGGAAAGTCAAAGAAGACCAGCTTGGCGATATTTTTGCGCACGATATCAAAGCGCAAGGCACAGTGTTTGACACGCCCCGTATGGAAAGCAGTCACGAAGATGAAACAGCACGTTCCATGATTTTGGTGACCCCAGATGGTGAGCGATCAATGAATACGTATCTTGGGGTCGCGAATTTGCTGGACGAGGATGATTGTGATCCCGTCCTTTTGAGAGACACAGATATTGTTTATCTAGAGGGATAT
>CAZRFT010000326.1:0-6681 GCA_964599255.1 uncultured Neptunicoccus sp.
AAGAGAGCTGAGGTGCACTTCCCAAACGAATACTTCCCGTTGGCAACAACTCTCCGCCCAACTCTTTGGCCCAATCTTTGACGTGGTCGCGGTCACGCAAAGTCAAATCGGTCGGCGCGCCTTTTTCATGAGCGGTTTCGATCCGTTCAAAATCTTCTTCATCATAGGCTTTCATCTGCCCCCGAAATGCTTTCGGCAAAGGCGAAGGCTTCGTTTTTGCAAAATGCGCCGCGCCGTCGGTCGTAACTTTCCGCAACACTGCATTCACTAATCCCTTAAATCCAGCGGTCGAGTTATGGCTTTGCGCCAACCGAACCGCTTGATCGACAACTGCATGGGCGGCTTGCCCTTCAACCAAAACCTCGTAAGCGCCGATTTGAAGAATACGCATAACACGGTTGGGCGGTCGTTTTTCTAGGTAATGAGCAAGAACGGCATTAATGCGAGAGAGGTAACGCAAAACACCTCGAACCAATCGCAAGGATTGTGCTTGATCTTCGGGCTTTTCTTCCCCCGCCTTCAACTCTGAAAGAGGAAAACGATGATCCAACACCTCTTTTAACTGCTGATACGCAAGCAAGCGAGCAGAGGTAGGCGGTTGGCGCATCTTGCAGCTTCCCTTTTACTAACCGAAGGACTAGACCCGCCTTATGAGTGAAAAATCGGAAAAACAAAAGCACTTGAGCGACGCTGCAAAACGCGCCCTTCAAGAAGCTCAAGATCGCCGAAAATCTCAGGAAAAGAAAGAATTACCCAAAGAATTGGGTGGCAGGGATGGGCCGGAACCCACGCGCTTCGGGGATTGGGAGAAAAAAGGTATCATCTCAGATTTCTAAAATTGTTCGTATCTCCACCTCTGGATTTACGAAATCATCCGTTTCTTTGGGTACTCTTCGATTAATCGCGACCGGAGAACTCCATGAAGAAAACCGCCATACTTGCGGCGTGCCTAACCTTTTTTGGCATTTCCGTGTTGGCCGAAGCGCCCAAAAACCGAATTTGGTTCACATGGGAACAGCGGGCAGTAAACAAACAGCTTTGCGCTGAAAAAGGGCATTGCGATCCCATTAGCCGCTACATTGTTCGCCTGGCCGAAGAAACCGACCGTGCCGCTGCGGAACAATTGACTGGTTCAATGGATCGGATCGCCGAAGCTCAGGGGCGACCAGCTGACCACCCAGAGGCGCCCAATTGGTGCCAACAAACAGACGCGCAAACAATCCTGGGCTTTGAGGCCGAATCTTGGCCAGAATCAGAAAAGATACGCGCGCTCGAAGGATTGCAGGGCGTCTATTTCGATCTCAATTCCCTGCGAAGCCCGACGGGCTTCGTTGGGGAATTCGGTGCCAGCGTACAAGCAGAAGCCGTGCAAAAGTTTAAACTAGCGGGCATTCCTGTTTTGACAAAGGAAGAGGTCGAGCAAACGCCTGGTAAACCAAAATTGGCGATCTATTTTTCATTGACCAACCCCGATACCGGCTGTTGGTTTTCCGTTTTCGCCTCGTTGACGCAGACTATGCTTTTGACGCGCAACCACACGGTTAAACTGCGTGCAGGAACTTGGGGGACGTCAGGTGGCTACAGCCCCGACTTTCCCGATCGCCCTGAATATGATGCGATAATGTTGGTCGTGGATAAATTCATCGACGATTTCAAAAAGGCAAATCCGAACGGCGTAAAAAGCTAAAGCCCCAAAACATCCATCATATCATATTCCCCGGGTTCTTTTCCCTGACCCCAAAGCGCTGCCTTCAAAGCACCTCGCGCGAATATGTTTCGATCCGTGGCAAGGTGGCGAAGCACGATCCTTTCACCTTCGGCAGCAAAAATCACGTCATGTTCGCCCACAACATCCCCACCGCGAATCGCATGAAATCCAATATCGCCGCGCTTGCGCGCACCTGTAATCCCATCGCGTCCACGATCAGAAATATCGTTGAGTTTGGCACCACGTCCCTTGGCGGCTGCCTCCCCAAGCATTAAGGCTGTGCCCGATGGGGCATCAACTTTATAGCGATGGTGCCCTTCAATGATCTCGATATCGAAATCTTCATCTAAAGCCGCGGCAACTTTCTGTGTAAGCCGCGTCAACAAATTCACGCCCAGGCTCATATTCCCAGCGCGAATAATCGTTGCGTGGCGTGCTGCTCTTTTGATTGCTGCCAAATCTTCGTCTGCCAGACCTGTGGTGCCAATAACATGTACCAAACGGGCCTGCGCCGCGATGGCCGCAAATTCAACAGTGGCGGCTGGTGAGGTGAAATCTAAAACCGCATGACTACGCGCAAAAATCTCAAGTGGATCATCCTCAACTGCCACGCCTATGGCAGCGCCGCCCATAGCCTCACCAAGGTCTGTGCCAATCCATTCGTGGCCTTCACGCTCGAGCGCCCCAGAAAGCTCTGAAGCTGGATTCGCATCAACAGCCTTTATTAGCATCTGGCCCATTCGACCCGATGCCCCCATGACAGCAATTTTCACTTTTTCGACCATTGTCGATCCCTGGTTCATTTTCCGCCCTTCTATCCACTTCTTCCCTGCAAGCAAACCCCGCTTGTAAGGTCCCCTCGTTCCCCCTAAATAGCGGCCCAATGGCAAAACGATTTGATAATCACGACAACGGTCCTTCCCAACGCCAATTGCGCGTTGGCGAGTTGATCCGTCGTGCCTTGGCAGAAATTCTGATGCGTGGGGATATTCACGATCCAGATCTTGCGCATGTCTCTGTCACAGTAGGAGAGGTGCAACCCTCCCCTGATTTACGTCAGGCAATTGTTCACGTCACACCTTTGGGTGGTCAAAATGCGAAACCTGTTATCGCCGCGCTCAATCGTAACGCGGGGGAGCTTCGACATCAGATCAATCGCTCTGTTACGCTAAAGTTTTCACCAAAATTGAAATTTGTGCTCGACCGGACGTTTGACAATTTGGATGAAGCGCGGCGCATTTTTGACGATGAAACAGTTCAACGTGATATCGCGAAAGACGACTAATGGCCCGCCGCCGCAAAGGACGCCAACTCGATGGCTGGGTCATCATTGATAAACCAGCTGGCATAAGCTCCAGCGCAAGCGTGAACAAAGTGAAATGGGTGCTAGATGCGAATAAGGCTGGACATGCCGGCACGCTTGATCCCGAAGCAACGGGGTTGCTAGCAATTGCATTGGGTGAAGCCACCAAAACCGTCCCTTGGGTCATGGATACGCTAAAGGCTTATGATTTTCGTGTTCGGCTCGGCCAGGCCACAAACACAGATGATGCAGAGGGTGAGGTTATCGCAAGTAGCGAGCAGAGACCCAGCCGAGAAGAAATCGAAAATGCGCTTCAAAATTTTATTGGCGACATTGACCAAGTGCCTCCCAAATTTTCTGCGATAAAAATTGACGGCGAGCGCGCCTATGCCAAGGCCCGAGAAGGCGAAGATGTTGAACTAAAACCTCGGCCCCTTTTTGTTGACGAACTAAGGTTGATTGAGCAACCCGATGATGATCACGCTGATCTCCACCTCGTATGTGGCAAGGGCGGATATGTTCGGTCCATCGCGCGGGACTTGGGCGAAGCATTGGGGTGCTTTGGGCATGTAAAAACCTTAAGGCGGGTTTGGTCAGGACCTTTTTCGCTCGCAGACCATGGGACGGAGTATGAAATCTTCAATTGCCCAGACAAGACACCTGAGTTGGACACGCACATTCTGCCGATTGAAATCGCGCTGAGGGACGTCGCTGAAATCGAAATATCAGAACCAAATCTGCGTGCGATTCAACATGGGAACTCAATCGTCCCGTTTGCGGCAGATCTTGATCACGGACAAGAAGCTTGGGTTTCCTACAACGGCTTTGCCATCGCGCTCGGGACTTTCGAAGCGGGATCCTTCTTTCCGTCCCGTGTCCTTAATCGAGCATTGCCATGATCACGCGTGAACACCTCAAAGGCGATGCCGCAAGTGTAGCAGAATATTCCGACTGCGAAAAATTCCGCTACTCATTGACCCGCATTTGGGATGCAAAGGGTAGAAAAGCGCTTTTCGTTATGCTCAACCCCTCCACCGCCACAGAGGTTCAAAATGACCCAACCGTCGAGCGATGCGAACGTCGCGCTCGACATATGGGCTTTGGGGCGTTTCGCGTTTGTAATATATTTGCTTATCGTGCAACCGACCCCAAAGACATGCGCGCCGCGCTTGATCCCAATGGACCGTTAAATGACGCAGCAATTAAAGAAGCCGCGCATTGGGCCGATCAAATTATCTGCGCATGGGGCACGCATGGGGAACACCTTGAACGTGGGCCAGCCGTCGAAGACCTGCTACGCTCCACAAAAATCCCGCTCTATCATCTTGGGCTTTCAAAGGCTGGGCACCCAAAACACCCGCTTTATATTAGCTACGCCACTAAGCCCGCGCGATGGCTGCGGGACTAGACAAGTATTGTAGCTACTAATTTCTAGTGGCTAAAAAAATCCGAAATTCTTAAATTCCTCTTTATTCGGCTGCCGCTCATAGCCAGCTGGGGTTGATTTGCCGAAAGGAATTACCAGCGAGACCTCGATCGATTTAAACTCAAAAGGCTGGCCAAGGATTTCTTCAACATACTCAATTCGAAGTGTGGGCTGACCCAAGGAGCCGAACGGGCTTCCAAATTCATACCAACCAATGATCCCATAGCTATGGAGATCGAGCTGATCGACATCAAAGGCAACGTTGGCAGCGACAGAAAAATCGCTATTGAAATTATAAAGTAATGTTGCCCCAATTTGCCCACGAGACAAAAATGGTGGGGCGCCTGAAAAATCAAAATCATAAACCCCAGCCAGATGATATCCCCAATTCCCAAACTCTCTGCCTGTTAAAACGAATAATTCTTCGCTATCCGATTCATAGCCCGCTCGAATGAATTGATCGCCAATTTTGGTTGAAAGCCCCAATTCCCATTCTTCGGCCTCAAAAGAATATGATGCAGCCACATGAAACTTTCCGCCGTCGTAATCCACACGAAGTGTATCGTCATCCTCGCTTGTAACGTCATCGAGGCCAAAATAATCTTCACTAACTACGTTGCCAGCACCATAAAAATGTCCAAAGGTCAGTGTGATATTGTTGAAAGAAACCAACCCAAAAAGATCTTCGTGATCAATTTCGATTCCGGAACCAAAAGGATGGTCTGATTCAGTGAAGCTTAAACCACCGGCGATTGTGAAATTGTTGTTCTGGTATCCAATGAGCGTCTCGCCCCGAATGTTACCGTAATCGACGGCTGGGGGACCAAAAGTAAATCTTTCACTATCATGTTCGAGGGTTAGATATCCCCCAAAGAAGATCTCTGCCTGCGACATAGTGGCAGAAGACAGGAGCAGAACTGTCGAAAGAGCGAGTTTTTTCATGGATTACCTATTTTGCAGCGCGTTTTCATATATCCTTATCGCTCCATTCCTAGTGTGGATTTAACAAAAAACCTATCTCAAATTTTATTCAGCAATTCGAGTGTCGGCCATGCATCAGCCGGCAATTTCAAGCGAACCTGCTCCGCCTGCACCGCCGCACGCGTTTTTGCCCCCAGAATACCATCAACCTTACCGACATCATGTCCCCGCGCCTTTAGCTTTTTCTGAAGCGCAACCATTTGATCCCCGCTCAATGGTGCATCAGGTGACCCCGCATTGAAACGCGAGGCGCCGCCCAAACGCGTGGCAAAATAAGCAGCCGATGTGACATTCACCAAGCTTTTGTTCCAATCGAAATAAACATCAAAATTATCGAACACGAGGAACGCAGGTCCCTTGCGTCCTTCAGGCAATAGAAGCGATGCTTTCCATCTGGCAACTGGTAAATTCCCTTCTCGGGCTTTCACACCTACCGTTTCCCAATCTGACAAGAATTGCGGCTTTCCCAAACCAGTTTCCGACCAATCCATTTTCTTTGGCACCGTCACTTCAATCATCCACGGCCGGCCTCTCTCCCAGCCATGACTCTGAAGGACCGCCGCCGCTGTTAGGATCGCGTCGGGCGCTGAACGCACCAAATCGACACGTCCATCGCCATCGCCATCAACGCCCTTGGTCAACACATCTTCGGGCAACATCTGCACCATGCCGATCTCGCCTGCCCATGCGCCTTTGGAGTTCACAGGATCAAAGGTGCCCAATTTCCAAAGTTCAAGTGCCGCGAATATCTGCGGGCGAAATAGCTCTGGCCGCCTACAATCATGCGACAGCGTCACCAATGCATTCAAAGTATTAAAGCCACCTTGGTTTGCCCCAAAATCAGTTTCCATCGCCCAAAAGGCCAACAAAACAGGTGCGGGGATGCCATAAACACTTTCAGCCGTATCAAATGCCGAACGATATTGCTTCCATTTCGATGCCCCAACTTGCATTCGGTTTTGGCTAACGACGCGTCCCGCAAATTGGGAAAAGTTCTGACGAAATACGGATTGAGATCGATCCAAGGAGATCACTTTTTTATCGCGGGTGACATTTGCAAAAAACTTATTCGCCTCTGACTTAGAGGCGCCACGGTCCACGGCCTCTTTCTTCAATCCATTTACAAAACTAGACCAATCGCCACCGCATTTCGCAAATACAGGTTGCGCCAGACCAAGGGCTAATGCCGTCAAAATTATTTTCTTCATAATATCGCTCCAAATAAAAAGGGTCGGCTTTCACCGACCCTTCTAACACTCAATT
>CAZRFT010000327.1:0-6168 GCA_964599255.1 uncultured Neptunicoccus sp.
GGTCAAATTGACCGCATCACCGATGAGTTGTTGGAACATGAACACACGCTTCTCAAAGACATCAAATCGCTGGATAAACTTTATGGCCAAACGCTCGCTTTCTACGACGAACTCGCGCTTTACATTGCAGCGGGCGAGAAAAAGATTGCAGAGCTAGACAGCAAAACAATCCCAGCCAAAGAAAAACAGGTTGAAAAAGCGTCCAAAGACAAAGGCGTTATCAAAGCGCAAGAGCTTCGCGACCTCCGTTCCGCACGCGATGATTTGGAACGTCGCGTCTACGATTTGAAATTGACACGACAGGTCACCTTGCAGTCACTGCCATCCATCCGATTGGTGCAGGAAAACGACAAATCTCTCGTGACCAAAATCAACTCAACTTTGGTTAACACGGTGCCGCTTTGGGAAACACAACTTGCCCAAGCTGTCACGATCCACCGCTCGGCAGAGGCCGCAAATACCATTCGCCAAGCGACCGATTTGACCAATGAGCTTCTCGAAAGCAACGCGGAAAACCTCAAAGAAGCAAACCGCCAAGTGCGCGAGCAAATGGAGCGTGGTGTCTTTGACATCGAGTCGATCCGCAAAGCGAATGAATACCTCATCGACACGATCGAAGAGAGCTTGCAAATCGCAGACGAAGGCAAAGCCCGCCGCGCGAAGGCCGAAGAAGAGCTTGTCACCCTCGAAGATAACCTCAAAGATACGCTTAAAGCCGCGAAATCACGTGGCACTGCAAATCCGACTTAAGGAGCACAGATTATGGGTATTATAGATTTCATCACTGGCGAATTGATCGACGTCATCCACTGGACGGATGACAGCCAAGATACAATGGTCTGGCGGTTTGAACGTGAAGATCACGAAATCAAATATGGCGCGAAACTCACTGTGCGCGAAGGCCAGGCCGCCGTCTTTGTACACGAGGGCCAAATCGCTGACGTATTTGCGCCCGGGCTTTATATGTTGGAAACCAACAATATGCCGATCCTGACCACGCTCAACTATTGGGATCACGGCTTTAACTCGCCCTTCAAATCGGAAATTTATTTCGTCAACACCACCCGTTTCACGGATCTAAAATGGGGCACAAAAAACCCAATAATCATTCGCGATCCAGAATTTGGGCCCGTGCGCCTGCGCGCATATGGCACCTACGAGGTGCGCGTCTCTGACCCAGCAAAATTCCTTACCGAAATTGTGGGCACGGATGGTGAGTTCACCACGGATGAAATCAGCTACCAAATCCGCAATGTAATTGTGTCGAGCTTTACTGCAGCAATCGCAAAATCGGGCATTCCGGTCTTGGATATGGCTGCCAATGTTAAAGATTTGGGCGATCATTTGGCCAAGATGATTGAGCCCGACATTGCTGAATATGGGCTCAGCCTGCCGAAACTTTTCATCGAAAACATCTCGCTTCCCGATGCGGTCGAAGCCGCACTTGATAAGCGCACCTCTATGGGCATGGTCGGTGACCTGACCACTTTCACGCAATATTCAACAGCGGAGGCGCTGACGACATCTGCGGCCCAACCCTCTGGTGGTGGACTTGCCGCTGGTATGGGCGCGGGTATGGGCATGGCGATGGCTACGCAAATGGCCGGTCAAGCAGGCCCATGGAGTAATCGCGTGCAAGCGCCTCCACCCCCACCACCGGTCGAAAAGGTGTGGCATATCGCAGAAAAGGGCAAAACAACGGGTCCCTTTTCGCGCGCCGAACTTGGCCGCATGGCAGAGGATGGAAAACTGTCCCGCACCACCCATGTCTGGACGGTTGGTCTTGATGGCTGGCAGATTGCAGGCGATGTTGATGAGCTGGCACAGCTTTTCACCATTTTACCGCCACCACCGCCCAAAAAGTAAAAAATTTTCGTCTAATTGAAACCTTTTGGACCGTCGGTTCGTTACTAGTATATGGACGCACCGCATCGAACCAATTTACTCATAGTCCACCCACCCCTCAAAAATTGGTCTTTGCTGGTGCGTCTTCTTCCGACACGGCGTACTTATGTAAAAGTTATCCATCTATTGATGATCCCGCTGACCTTCTGGTTTATGATCGCGACACCCACCTTTGTATTCAACACATTGGGACCAAAGGGCGCGGCCATGAATTCTGACATCGCCCTAATTTTTGTCACGCTGGCCTTGATTTGGACGATTGATTTTATGATCCGCGGATTAGCTGGAAAAGCAGGGCCAAAACTCTCTCCACGTCTCAAGCGGTTCCACCAGATTTTGCATAAAACACTGATGTATCTGCTTTTCTTGGTTCCCGTTGGTGGATTTCTGATCGGTCTAACGGCAAATCGCACGCTTTTTGCTGGCGGATGGCTCCCTATCGCGCCACATCAGAACTGGCCGGAAATCCATAAAGTAGTTGGAAAGCTCCATATCTACGAGTTCTATATTCTCGGTGCCGTCGTCGCTATTCATGCAAGTTTCCATGTCTGGCGCCATATTGTGCTAAAAGATAACACCTTACGCATTATGACCCCAAAATTCCTCCACCGTTTCCTTTGAAAAATTGCCCTGGCATTGTTATGTCATGGGCATGGAAACAGGTACCGATACAGGCACAGAACATCGTTTCCCCTGCACAACTTGCGGGTCTGACTTGCGTTTTGAACCAGGCGCGGAACAGCTCGCTTGTGACCATTGTGGCAACACACAAAAGATCGAGGCGAAATCCGGCTATCGCGGCTCTGCAATCCGCGAAGCTGATTTTAGGCGCGCCATCAAGGATGGCCTTTCCGAATTTGAAATGGCCGAGCTGCGCACCTTTGAATGTGTGAATTGCGGGGCACATGTCGAATTCGACCCCGATGCGCATGCCACCGAATGCCCCTTCTGCGCGACACCTGTGGTGGGCGAAACAGGATCGGAGCGTCAGATAAAACCCCAAGCCGTCCTACCCTTTGGGCTGTCGGAAAAAGAAGCCCGCAAACGGATGGTCGATTGGTTGGGTGGGCTATGGTTTGCCCCGAATGGTCTTCGTCAATTTGCCCGCAAGGGGCGCAAGCTTGACGGGATTTACGTGCCCTATTGGACCTATGATGCGGATACAAAATCGACCTATCGCGGACAGCGCGGCACGATCTACTATGTGAACCAAAGCTATTACGCGACCGTCAATGGCCGTCGCCAGCGACGCACACGGCGCGTCCAAAAAATTCGCTGGTCCCCGAAATCAGGCCGCGTAGCACGGTTCTTTGACGATGTGATTGTTCTTGCCTCTAAATCACTGCCCAAAAAATACACAGACGCGCTTGGCCCATGGGATCTCAGCCATCTCGAACCCTACCGCGCTGAATACCTCGCTGGATTTAGGGCAGAGGGCTATACCATCAAATTAGATGAAGGATATAAAGAGGCACGCGCCTACATGGACCGCATGATCAAGCGCGATGTGAAATTTGACATTGGCGGAGATCGTCAGCGCATCACCGCGCTTAATACCGATATTGGCATGATCACCTTCAAACATGTCCTGCTACCTGTCTGGATGGCCGCCTATAAATATCGGGGCAAGACTTACCGTTTTGTTGTGAACGGGCGCTCTGGCGCTGTGCAGGGGGAACGCCCTTATTCCTTCTGGAAAATTTTCTTCACAATCATGCTTGCGATGATTTTTGCAGCCATTATTGGTTTTCTTGTCGCCTCGCCCGAAATGGGTGGGCCCAGCATGGGAATACGCTAAATGTTTCCGTTTCGTGACCATAATCCGTCAGGCAGAACGCCTTTTGTGACTTGGGCGCTGATTGCGATCAATATCTTGGTCTTTATCAGCTATGTCCCGCTTCTGGGCGATAACCGTGCCTTGGGTGCATTCTTCGATGAATGGGCTATGCGCCCGATCGAAATTACCAATGGTCAAGAATATTACACCGCAATTACGTCTATGTTTCTCCATGGCGGGTTCATGCATCTCGTGGGCAATATGCTGTTTCTTTATATCTATGGCGACAATGTAGAGGATGAGATGGGCCATATCCCATTCCTGCTCTTCTATCTCGCCTGTGGACTGGGGGCAGATGCAGCACATCTGATTTCTGATCCCAACAGCCCCGTCCCCGTGGTCGGTGCTTCTGGTGCCATCGCAGGTGTCATGGGTGCCTATTTGCTGATGTTTCCAAAGGCGAAGGTGGATATCCTTCTCTTCTTTATCATCATCATCCGCGTGATCACGCTGCCCGCCTTTGTGGTCTTGGGGCTTTGGATGATCCTCCAATTCTTCGGCGGCTTCCAAGCCGTCGCGGGCGAAGGTGGGGTTGCCTATTGGGCCCATATCGGCGGCTTTGTTGTCGGTATCCTTTTCTGCCTGCCGCTCTGGCTTCGCCGCGGGGGACCCGCCTATTGGCAACGCTCCCACATGCATCCCCCGCATAAAGAGACGTTTGAGACAACAAAGACCTCGATCCCGATGGTTGAGGCACGGAAGAGTTCAGTTCCAAACGTGAAGCGGCGGCGGTAGAGATGTCCGGGTGCGGACAACGGCGTAGGAGGTTGATTTTGTTGTGTTATTTTGAAATCATAGTTGATCAAATGATGCAGGAAATCACGCGCCCTACGCCTGCTAAGAATACCATCACACCTGAATAAATTGTGTTACAGAGAGTTCTTTGATCATGATACTTTTTGTTAAAGAAGCGCTGTTCAAGATATTTGCAAGTATCTCGTTATTATTTTCGTTATTTACATTTAGTATCGCGGATACGCTATCTCTTTCACCTCTCGATCAAACAGTCATTTTGGATTTTGAACAACGTAATCATGTCCCATTCTCAGAGTTTGTTTCGAAAGTTTTACATGAGAAAGAAATTTGTATCGAAATTGACGCGCCCTGTGTCGACACAATAAACAAACGCAATTCTGATTACTTAATTCTTGCCAAGGGGCTGGACACCTTTGGCGACTTTGAAGATTCAGAAAAGAGGCGGGAGGTCGTGCAAGAAGTTTCCAATGTACTAGCGACAATCGCCAGTGTGACGGGGCTTTCCCCACTAAAGCGAGCAAAGGCAAAAGATGCAGGTTTATTTTACCTTTTATTTGTCGATCATTTAAAGTTTTCAAAAAACCCAGACGAATATCTAAACCAATACATATCCAGTGATGCGCTCGGTAAAAGTGAAATCAGAAAAACGGCTTTTTTGAATTTCATGAAGCTGGACGTCAATTGTCTTTATTGGTTAGGCATTTCAGATGAAGATCTAATCATAACGTCGCATATTTGGATCAAGAGCAACCTATCGGATCACGACCTTAAAAAATGTATCACGGAAGAAATTTACAATTCTTTTGGAGTCGATGATGGTTTTGACTTCGGTAGCATTTTCGATTGGCCTGTTGAAGTTCACGACGGGAGAGAATTATCACTTGTTCACTGGCTGGTATTAAAAATTCTATATTCGGATTTAATTTCAGCTGGACAAGCACAATCGGACACTGAGCAGATTTTAAAAGAGCTTCTCGCAGACACAAATCCTATTTGACAATATTATTTCTTTGGCTTCGACTAGGTGCGAGCAAGTAGGGTGCGTGCACGTCACGCACCAGCGCTCATCAATTTCTAAATTACTTTTTAAAATCAACACCTTAAACCCTTGTCCAACCTTGGACACAGGTCTCAAACCCCCAAACACCACCGCATAATTGCCTTTTGCGCGTGAAGCCGATTTTCGGCTTCATCAAACACAACGGACTGGGCCCCATCCATCACCGCGTCGGTCACTTCTTCACCCCGATGCGCAGGCAGGCAGTGCATGAAGACCGCGTCCTCACCCGCCTTTTCCATCAGCTCCGAATTCACTTGATAGGGTGACAAAAGGTTATGCCGCCGATCCTTGGCTTCCTTATCATCATGCATCGACATCCAAGTATCCGTGACGATCAAATCCGCGCCTTCCACGGCTTTGTCCGCATCCCGCTCGATCATCACATTCGCCCCTTTGGACCGCGCATAGCCGATAAACTCATCTTCACCTTCCAGCGCCTGCGGCCCTGCAAAGGTCACATCAAAGCCAAACTGACCTGCGGCATGAAGGAAGGAATGGAACACATTATTTCCGTCCCCAAGCCACACAACTTTCTTGCCCGCAATCGAACCGCGGTGTTCCTCAAAAGTCATGATATCGGCCATGATCTGACAAGGATGCGTCCGATCTG
>CAZRFT010000328.1:0-7274 GCA_964599255.1 uncultured Neptunicoccus sp.
AGCGTCCATGTTTTCAATTCGCCATCCTCGATGATCGCTCGGCGCGCGGTCTCTAGTCCTTCGGCATCAAATGGTTTCGATCCGCTTATACGCGGACGCAAAGGCTCTTCGAATAAATCCATGCCCTTGGGAAGAATTTGCGCGCCCATTGCATCCTTAAGAAAGCTCGACCCTCGTGTGATCGACAACCCATTAATCGCCGACATCAGATGCCCAATCAGGCTCGACGATACCCGCTCATCAAAAAGAACGGGATAGCTTCCCTTGGGTGCCCGCCCTGCACCGAACCGTTCCACGGCACGTTCGCCCGCGAGCGTGCCGATTTCTTCGGGCGCAGGCACATCGCTTGCGTAAATCCGCATTTCGCCTGCCCAATCGCGCTCCATCGCCAGCCCTTCGCCCGCAATCGCAACGCAAGAGGTTGAATACCCGCTTCTTCGATAACCCCCTGAAAAACCACCCGAAGTCAGAATATGCACCTCTGTCTGGCTATAGCCGCTAGAGGCACCCTGGGCTTTGCTGACGCCTTTGACCTCCAGCGCGTACGCCTCTGCTGATAAAGCTGCATCCAGCAGTTTTTCTGAACTTGGTGGGTTAGAGGGATCAAAAAGATCAAGCCCCGCCGCATCGCGCTTTGAACCTAGCTCGCCTTCCTCTGCCAATCCGCAATAGGAATCTTCAGGTGCGGCCTTTGCCATCGCAACCGCACGTTCTGTCATCGCTTGAATGGCGCCTTTGGACAAATCCGAAATTGATACGCATGCTTGGCGCTTACCAATCAAAACCCGCAAGCCTAAATCTGTGCCTTCAGAGCGCTCAACCTTTTCAAGCTTTCCCGATTCAACATCCACAGATTCAGAAATGCCATTAACCACCAAAATATCGGCATCCTCAGCACCATTTTTTCGGGCGAGGTCCAAACATTGTTCTGCAATTTCTGAAAGATTTTGGGACATCTCTCTTCCCTAACAAAAATCATCCCCTTCGCAATATGAATTTGTGACCCTGCGCATCTTGTCAGCCGCAATCATCTTGGGCAGTGTTCTGAGAAGGTGATAAGATAAAGGGGACATAAAATGAATATGCAGGGCAAAACGGTCGTCATCACGGGCGCTTCCCGCGGCATTGGTGCCGCAACCGCTCAGATCTTTGCCGATGCGGGCGCTCATTTGGTGCTTGCCGCCCGTTCAAGTGCGGCAATTGAAGAACTCGCAAAAAGTCTACCCAGTGCCGTAGCTGTGCCATGCGATGTTGCCAATGACAAAGAGGTAGGCGATTTGATCAATGTCGCGCTCGAAAATTTCGGCCGCGTTGATGTGTTCATTGCCAATGCAGGTCTGCTTGACCCCGTCGAACGGATCGAGGCGGCGACGATCCCCGCTTGGGACAAGGTGATCGACGTGAATGTGAAGGGCGTCTTTTACGCCATTCGTCACGCGCTTCCTGTCATGAAAAAACAAGGTGGTGGCACTTTCATCACCATCGGGTCGGGTGCGGCGACCAGCGCTCTTGAAGGGTGGTCGGCCTATTGCACTTCCAAAGCCGCCGTTCATCACCTCAATGCCTGCCTGCACAAAGAAGAGGCCGAAAACGGCATCCGCGCCATGATCATGTCGCCCGGAACAGTGGCCACAAAAATGCAAGAGGTGATCCGCGACAGCGGCGTGAACCCCGTCAGTCAAATCCCTTGGGAAAACCACATCCCACCCGAATGGGTCGGCAAGGTTTTGCTTTGGATGTGCGGTCCCGAAGCAGATGGTCACCTAGGCCAAGTTGTTGCCGTGCGTGGGGAAGAATTGAAGGCATTGGTTGAGGGGATGGATTAACGCCGCCGATGCCCACCCTTCGCGCGCGAGATAAATGCAGGCGGCCGTTTGGCAACCCATTTGATAAACTTCGCTAGATGCGGATGAGCCCGCAGTGCCTCTGGCGTATGATAGTCCCGCACCAGCTCCGCCTCGGTTAAACAAGAATGGATTTCTTTGTGGCAAATGTGGGGCAGCAACACCGTTTCCCCACCCTTACCGCCCTTTAGTTGTGGGATCAGGTGGTGGCGGCTTTGCGGCACATCTTCGGGGATCTCGCGCTGACAAAGGGGACAAATTGGGGTCGTCATATTCCTTCATTAGCAAAACACGGCACTTTCGAAAATCCTTTGGCAGATCATCAAATGGGATTAGGCTCAAGATATGCGTAAATTTACCCAAATAACACTCCTCCTCGTCATGGGAACATCGGTCCAAGCAACAACCTGCGAACTTCCTAATATCGCTAGGGATTTCAATTTATTTGCAGAAGAAGGCGTTGAATTCGATGTGTTCTTGGGCACCTACGAAGCCACCGGCCCCGTGCCTGACCCCAACAAAGATGAATCCCTATTGGGCAAAGAATACACAGTGGATGCCCGTTTTGCCGGACGCATGCTGACGCCTGATGGTCTTTTGGACGAAGAAGAATTACCACTCTCAGTTCAGATCAAATGCCGTGCCGGTTGGTGTGCAGGTTACGGCGACATCGAAATCGCTGATTTCTTGTTTTTACGAAAATCCGAAACGGGATGGGTGCATGATGTCGGACCATGCTTTGGTCTCGATGCCCCAGCAGAGCCAGAAATCGTCACCCCGATTTTGCAAAGATGTCTCGAGAACAAAATATGTAGCGACGAAGACGTCACCTTCCTTGACGAATTTGGTTAACCCCGCTCGTGGGAAGCACCCCAATCCATATCAGGCCCAATTGGAATAATGCCCAAAGGATTGCGCAACTCAGATTGCGAATTGTACCCCCGCCGATAGACATCAAAATCCACCGTCTCTGCGACGCCTGAAATCTGGTAGATCTCTCGCGCAAAGCCCCAGATATTTGGATAATCTACAATACGTCGTTTGTTGCATTTGAAAGCCGAATGATAACCGTGATCAAATCGCGCAAGCGTTGGGAACAACCGAATATCCGCTTCGGTCAACTGATCCCCCGTAAGGTAACGCGTCTTTGACAATTGTGCTTCCACCGCATCCAGCATCTCAAAAACCTCAACCACGGCCGCATCATATGCCTCCTGCGTGCGCGCAAAGCCAGCGCGGTAAACCCCGTTATTTAGCTTTGGATAAATCTGGTCATTCCATGCATCAATTTTTCCCCTCAGCGCCTTGGGATAAAAATCTAGCCCGTCTAAACCGTCATTTAATATCCGCAAAATTTCTGCGCTTTCATTGTTGATCAGGCGCCCGTCTTTTTTGTCGACCAGCACAGGTACGGTGATGCGACCCGTATAGCTCTGATGGGTTGAATAGAGTTGATGCAAAGATGCAAACCCATTCAAAGGATCAGCAAACCGCCCCGCATCATCAAACACCCAACCTTGGTCTGTGCGCTTGGGTTTTGCAAAACTCATCGATAGATGATCTGTCGCGCCTTTAAGCGTGCACATCAACCAAGTCCGATGCGCCCAAGGGCAATTGATAGCGAGGTACAGATGGTAGCGATCTTTTTCGAGCGGCCCCTCGATCCCATCCCGAATGGCAGAGGCTTCGCGGCGAAATTCCCCGTCATGATCGGATTTTGGCTTTAAATCTTCGGCGTAGTACACGCCCTTCAACATATATCCCATGGCATATTTCTAGCTTTGATCCGCAGATTTACCAGTCGAAAGAGGAAAGACTCCACATGAGAACAAAACGTGAATATAATGTGATTCATGTCTTTTGCAGAACTCAGCATCACGTCGAATTTTTCCTTCCTCAAGGGCGGCAGCCATGCGGAAGAATACGCACGTCGCGCCTATGATTTCGACCTGCCAGCTTTTGCCATCACAGATGAAAATTCGGTCGCAGGCGTCGTGCGGGCCCATACAGAGCTCAAAGAAATCACCCGCACCGAAGGCCGCGCGCCACGCCTGCTTTCGGGCGCAAAACTTGTCACCGAAGAGGGCGTGGTTCTAAGCGCGTTGGTAAAAAACCGCAAAGGTTGGGGAAACCTATGCCGTTTGCTGACACGGGGGCGCCGGCGTGTAGAAAAAGGAACCTGCCTGCTACAGCTCAGCGATCTTCTTGAATGGTGCGATCAGATGTTCTTGCTGATCCATCCCGAAACCGAAGATGCCGCGATCGCGCGGTTGCGCGGAAAATTCGGTGCGTCCTGTTTCCTTCTGCTTGCCCCAGTTTATGACGGACGCGACAAGATGCGTTTTGACCGCCTCGCACAGCGGGCAAAGACTTTGGGGGTAAGCCCCGTCGCCTCTGCTGCCCCCGTCATGCATCATTCGCGCCGCCGCCCCCTAATCGATGTGATGTCTTGTATCCGTCATTCCACCACCATCGATCAGCTGGGCAAACGCGCCCTTCCCCATGGCGAACAACGCCTGCGATCAGAGGCAGAGATGCTGAAACTGTTCGCTGGTCACGAACCCGCCGTGCACCGCGCAGGTGAGATCGCGGAACAATGCACCTTCAGCCTAGAAGAGCTGCGCTATGAATATCCCAAAGAGATTTTGGGGGGTGAGGCGCCACAGGAACGGCTTGAACGTCTTGCCCATGAAGGGCTGAATTGGCGCTATCCCGATGGTATTCCAGAGCGCGCCTCGAAACTACTCGCCCATGAACTCACCCTGATCGCGAAGCTGGACTATGCACCCTATTTTCTGACCGTCCATGATGTCGTGCAATTTGCACGCTCCCAAAACATCCTGTGCCAAGGGCGTGGGTCGGCTGCAAATTCGATTACCTGTTACGCGCTTGGCGTGACTTCCGTCAGCCCCGAAATTGGCACGATGGTCTTTGAACGGTTCGTCTCAGAAGCTCGCGATGAACCCCCCGATATTGACGTCGATTTCGAACATGAACGACGCGAAGAAGTCATTCAATATATCTATCAACGCTTCGGCCGCCACCGCGCGGGGCTTTGCGCCACCGTTGTCCATTACCGCGGCAAGCGCGCAATCCGCGAGGTCGGCCGCGCGATGGGGCTTTCAAACGATGTGATCTCTGCCATGTCATCCCAGCTTTGGGGCTGGGGTGCTGCCCCTGGGATCAAAGAGGATCGCCTGCGCGAAATTGGTCTTAACCCCGATGATCGTCGCCTGATGCAAACCATTCAGCTTTGCGAAGAAATCAACGGTTTTCCCCGTCACCTGTCCCAACATGTGGGCGGCTTTATTATGACCGAGGGGCGCTTGGACGAGCTGGTGCCGATTGAAAACGCCACGATGGAAGATCGCACGGTCATCTGTTGGGACAAGGATGATATTGAAAGCTTGGGGATTTTGAAGGTCGATGTTTTGGGGCTTGGCATGCTGTCTTGCATCCGCAAAGCCTTTGATCTGATGCGCCAGCATTTAGGCCATGACTATTCGCTTGCCTCGCTGCCTGCCGAAGATCCGGTGGTCTATGACATGCTGTGCAAGGCTGACAGTATCGGCGTTTTCCAAGTCGAAAGCCGCGCACAGATGAACTTCTTGCCGCGCATGCGCCCGCGCACCTTCTATGATTTAGTCATCGAGGTGGCGATCATCCGACCCGGCCCGATCCAAGGCGACATGGTGCATCCCTATATTCGGCGTCGGCGCGGGGAAGAGCCTGTGACACTCCCCTCTGACGATCTGGGTGATGTGTTGGGGCGCACGCTTGGCGTGCCGCTTTTTCAAGAGCAAGCGATGCAGATCGCCATTGTCGGTGCAGGCTTTTCACCAGACGAGGCGGATCGGCTTCGCCGTGCTTTGGCGACATTTAAAAAAACCGGCACGATCCACACCTTCCGCGATCGCTTCATTAATGGCATGCTCAAAAACGGCTACGATCCCGATTTTGCGGAACGCTGTTTTAGTCAAATCGAAGGCTTCGGCGATTACGGTTTCCCCGAAAGCCATGCCGCGAGTTTTGCTTTGCTGGTCTATGCCAGCGCTTGGATCAAATGCCATCAGCCTGCAATTTTTGCCTGCGCGCTTTTGAACTCGCAACCGATGGGGTTTTATGCGCCCGCACAGATCGTACGTGACGCCAAAGATCACGGGGTCAATGTGCGCCCCGTTTCGATCAATGAAAGTTTCTGGGACAATGTGATCGAACCCGATGGGCGGGGCGGTTTGGCGCTGCGCTTGGGCTTTCGCCAAATCAAACGCATGAAAGAGGAAGAGGCCCGCTGGATCACCGCCGCACGCGGCAATGGCTATCAAAGCCCAGAAGATGTCTGGCGCAAGGCAGGCATCCCACCCCACCAACTGACTGTGCTGGCAGAGGCGGATGTTTTTGCCCCCCTCGGCATATCACGGCGCGACGCAATCTGGGCCGCCCAAGCCATCACTGGCGAAGCTCCCTTGCCACTTTTTGCCCAAGAGCTTGAAGGCGAAGGTATCCTTGAGCCAAATGTTCAATTTGAAAAAATGAGCGAGGGGGAAGAAATTATCGAAGATTTCGTCTCCATGCGCCTCACGCTCAGGCGGCATCCTGTGGCTTTGCTGAGGCCCATTTTAACGCCAGACATCATGGCGCCTAGCTAGCGGCTTCAACTAAGGACAATCACCCACAATAAACCCGCTCTATCCGACCGCTTTTCCCGATCACAACATTTGTCCGTTCGGGGCGAAAATCCATGGTCACGCGCGTATCAGGGTGAATGATCCGCAATCCGTTTTGACTAACCTCTGACAAGGCCGAAGCGGGCCGCCATAGTAGTTTGGAAATTTCTTCTGCACGACAGGACGATTGCGTGGGACCATCGACGGGCGCCGAAGGCTCTACACAGCCCGACAATATAATGATCGCAATCAATCCAATAGGTTTCAAAAGAGTGCAATTAATCATTTGTGTTCACTTCCGCCTGCGCTAGGGTCTCCTCGAAGATTACTATGGGAGGACACATATGAAAACCCGTGCAGCGGTGGCAATGGAAGCGGGCAAACCGCTAGAAATTATGGAAGTGAACCTTGATGGCCCCAAAGAGGGCGAGGTTCTGATCGAAATAAAGGCAACAGGCATTTGTCATACAGATGAATTCACCCTCTCTGGCGCAGATCCAGAGGGCATGTTCCCAGCGATTTTGGGGCACGAAGGCGCAGGCGTCGTGGTCGAGGTCGGCCCAGGTGTGAAAACGTTGGAAGTGGGCGATCATGTGATCCCCTTATATACGCCTGAGTGTCGCGAGTGTGATTACTGTCTTCACCCACGCACGAACCTGTGTCAGGCAATCCGTTCGACCCAAGGTCAAGGTTTGATGCCCGATGGCACATCCCGCTTTTCTATGCTCGATGGCACACCCATCTTGCACTACATGGGCTGCTC
>CAZRFT010000329.1:0-5531 GCA_964599255.1 uncultured Neptunicoccus sp.
CGCCATCATGGTCAGGATCAAATGGGATGGGGTTGAAGTTACGGAATAGTCGATCGCCAAAATCGTCCGCAAATCCACACTTTCGCGTGGGGTCATATCCTCGGTGCCATCATTCAGTTTCGCCAACAATGCGGCTTCTAAATTCCGTGCATCTGCCGAAGATTCTGTTGTTAGGTTCCAAACCAGTGAAATCGATGCCTGGCCTTCCAACAATGAAGTGAATTGCGAATAGATGAAATCATCTTGCGCCTTCGCAGGCAAAGCCAAGGACAGGGACAAGAGGCTGATTTGCAGGAGCTTTCTGATCATTCTACTGCCTCCGCAAGAGTTGCCGCCATTGGGCTTTGCGCCGCAAAAGCATCAATGATGAACAAGATTTCTTCGTCGGGTGCATTGGCAACAAAATCTGCAAATTGCGAAGGCGAGGTGGGCGGCAATCCATCCGACCCAAAGTTTTGGAAAAAGTCCAACCGCGCCCGTGCTGACTGTTGCAACTCGCGCGTATAAGCTGTGTTTTTCGCTCGCGCTGTTTCGATTTGTTCAGGCGTAATCTCGGCCTCGCGAATGCCTGCGATCGCCTTTTCAAGAGCTTCCAGTCCCTCTTCCAGCGTCACACCTTCTGATGGGCGCATCATCGCCCAAAACTCCAAATCACCATCGACAGCGATATAAGAGCCCATATTGATCGTTTGCGCGACAAAGCTGTCGAGATAGAGAGCATCATTGAGATAGCTGTTGTAGATATCAGAGGCGATAAAAAAACTAGCCTGCAGGGCAAGGATGTCTTGAGGTTCAGGAAACTCAAAAAACTTCATAAAGAAAATCGTGTCTTCAGTGATCTTGTCGGTTTGGATTTTCTCAATTGCGCGCAGCCCTTCGGTGGGATGTTGGTCGAGCCAAGTATCAGGTACTTGGGTGGTGCGAACTGTATCGCCAAAAAACTCCGTAAGTTTTCTTTGCGCAAATTCTGGGGTGATATCGCCTGAGATGATGACCATCACGTTCGAAGCACGGTAATGCTCTTCGTGAAATTTCAAACCTTCCTCAAAGCTCAAAAGCTCCAGTCCCGCAATGTCATCTTCGGCTCGTCCGGTTTTCGATCCATAAAGGTTTTGAAGCGTGTTGCGCTGCAAAAAGCGGAAAGGAGAGTTACGTTCTTTGAAAAACACCTCGCGTTTGACAATATCGATCTCGCTTCGCGAAAACTCTTCTGACAAGTTTGGCCGATCAAGAACAGCACGCGAAAGGCGCATCAGCTGATCGATTTCGCCCAACGTTCCAGAATTTGTGTAAACCGTTGAAACATCAGAGGTAAAAGCGTTCAGATCGCGTTGTCGTGGCTCGCGCAACACCGTGGTATCAGAATAAAGAGCAGCCAGATGTTCGACATAATGCGCCATGCCCGAAATCTCCCCTTCGTCATAGCCACCCGAAAGAACGATCACCTGAATATCCACGCGCCCAGAATCTTCGATGGGAATGACATAAGCGGAATGAAGACCATGCAATTCGTCCAATAGAATAACGTCTTGGGCAATGGCGATTAGTTTTAAGAAAGGAAGGAGAGTAAGGGCTAAAAAAAATCTTTTGAACACGGGCGCATCTTTTTGTTTGGTCTATCGACGCACAGCCTAGGGATTAAATGTCACAGGTCAATTTGCTTTTCCGTGAGCGCTGCGTGTCTGTGCAATATCGCTCGAGATGCACAAAAAAAGCCCGCCAAAACAGCGGGCTTTCGTTTTTTGTTTTTGCTTGGATTAAAAATCCACCTCGTAACGGAATTCGGCTGAATAATCCGCCACATCCGAACTATATTTAGCATATCCTAATTCGGCATGAAGTGCACCATTGCCCATCTGGCCCCGAATACCCAGACCTAGAAGAGGATGAAGATATTCCTCAGTGCCGGTAACGGAATTGCGGTTATTCTTATAATCAATAGCAACCCGAGCAAACGGGGTCAGCGATCCATCGGAGCTAAAGTCAAATCGACCACCAGCTATTAGTCGGGTTTGATCGATAGACGCACCAAGGCTTTGATCTTCGCTATACCCTGAAAGATTGACGTAAGGATGCCAATCGCCCATGGCAATCGACGATACGCCATTAGCGTAATTGACCGCATAAGAAATCCGATCGCCTGTCGCTGTGGTGCCACCAGTATATTCAGGCTCTGCGTAAGTGACCATCGCATCGAGTAAAGCGCCGTTTGCCAGTCGTCGTGCGTAATAGGGACCAAACGCAATCGAGCGAACTTCGGTGCCGTTAAAGCTAAGGTTTTCGATGCCGATAGTTAGACCAAGGATAGCGTTGGACGAGATCTGTGTATCAACGCCGATAACAAATTCCGTACTGTGGCCATCGGTCGTGTTCCCATCCAATTTATGGTATTCACCCGATATCCAAGCCGACCACTGCGTGCCTCCACCTGTGGCGTTACCCGATGTAACAAACAAGTTGGTTGGGTCATAGGAATTTTGCGTTCCATCACCCAGTCGAACGCCAGCATTTTTTGAAACCCCTTTAGACATTGCCTGAAGTTGGGTTGTACCTGAAAACACAGCGCCAGCTTGCGAGCTGCCCGGATAGCAAGTCACCGTTGCTTGCGTTGCGCCGGGTCCACTTCTTGTAACTCCAATACGCCAAGTCACTGCAGGTCGTGCTGGTATACCAACGGTCCATGAATAAGCATCACGAACTCGAGAACCGGTTATTGATCCACCCGGATTTCTATCGATATCCATTCGACCGTTATTTGTCGGATCGCTCCAAACCATGGTGTCGCCCTGTCCCAAAGGTACCCGAATGCGATTGTCAGAGCGTCTTATTGTCCTTGTCCCAAAATCCGCACAGGATGCCACCTCCGTAAAGCTTGGGGGGGCGCTTGCATGCGCACTGGCAGGAATTACCAAAGCCAGACATGCCGCAATTGCGGCAAAGTTTTTCTTAAATTTCATAGTTTCCCTCTTTTATTCATGGGCGAAACGCCCAGACCCAACTAAATCCCCAAACTTCACACTATGAAGAATGAGCAGCCGGAGCAAGGATTCAATTCGCGAATTTACTTGATTTTTTCTTGACCAAAATAAGAATGGATTTCGTTTCAGCGGTCAAATTTAGCGCGATGAGACCTTTCAAGGCTTGGGATTGTTTCGATTCCGTCTCGTTTAATCGGACAGCTTGTCGCACCTTGCTGGTAACGCACTGATAATAAAAGAAAAGTTGTTTTCCACAGGCGCTGAATTGATGTTGCGGTGTGTAGAGTCCTTTGTTATCACCCGCGCGAGTTCGCATTAGGGCTGCCCTAGTGCGGGATTTCGTAAAAAACACGTCTGCCAAACGGCAGGTTCAAATCAACAAAGGTGACACCTCCATATGTCCGATCAAGGCTCTATGACTTCAGGCATCGCAGCGCGTTACGCAACTGCCCTGTTTGAATTGGCTAAAGACGCCAAGAAACTCCCTGATTTGGAAAAGAACCTCGATGCCCTATCTGCAACTTTAGCAGAGTCAGAGGCGTTGGGCGAGCTGATCCATTCACCTGTTTATAGCCGCGAAGAGGCAGGCAACGCGATTGCTGCTTTGGCTAAAAAGATGAAATTAAATTCAATGGTTGCAAATACGCTAGGGCTTATGGCCGCCAAGCGACGTCTATTTGTGCTGCCTGCGATGATCCGCGCTGTCAAAGCCATGATCGCAGACCACAAAGGTGAGGTAACCGCTGAAGTCTCTGCTGCGAAGCCACTTTCGGCAGCACAGGAAAAGCAACTCGCCGCTGAGCTTAAGAAAGCCGTTGGCAAAACAGTTAAAGTTGAAACCACCGTGGACGAAAGTCTGATCGGTGGTTTGATCGTTAAAGTGGGCTCAAAAATGATCGATACGTCGATCAAGTCCAAACTCGCAAATCTTCAAAATGCAATGAAAGAGGTCGGATAATGGCTATCCAAGCTGCAGAAATCTCTGCGATCCTCAAGGATCAGATCAAAAACTTCGGTCAAGAAGCCGAAGTTGCAGAAGTCGGTCGTGTGCTGTCCGTTGGTGACGGTATCGCGCGTGTATACGGATTGGACAATGTTCAGGCCGGTGAAATGGTTGAATTCCCAGGCGGTATCCGCGGGATGGCATTGAACCTTGAAGCGGACAACGTTGGTGTTGTTATCTTCGGTTCCGACCGTGACATTAAAGAAGGCGACACAGTTAAGCGTACAAACGCGATTGTGGACGTGCCTGTTGGACCAGAATTGCTGGGCCGCGTTGTTGACGCGCTTGGCAACCCAATTGACGGCAAAGGTCCGATCAAAACAAAGAAACGCTCTACTGCAGACGTTAAAGCGCCGGGCATCATCCCACGTAAATCTGTGCACGAGCCGATGGCGACGGGTCTAAAATCAGTAGACGCGCTTATCCCAATCGGACGTGGTCAGCGCGAGCTAATCATTGGCGACCGTCAGACTGGTAAAACAGCCGTGGCCTTGGACACGATCCTGAACCAGAAAGCGTATAACGACGCAGCAAAAGACGATTCAGAAAAACTATTCTGTATCTATGTTGCGGTTGGTCAGAAGCGTTCAACTGTTGCACAGTTGGTGAAGAAGCTGGAAGAAACAGGCGCGATTGAATATTCAATCGTTGTTGCTGCAACAGCATCTGACCCAGCACCGATGCAGTTCCTTGCACCATATTCTGCGACATCTATGGGTGAGTATTTCCGTGACAACGGTATGCACGGCCTAATGATTTATGACGATTTGACCAAACAAGCGGTTGCATATCGTCAGATGTCACTTCTTCTTCGTCGTCCACCAGGACGTGAAGCATATCCAGGTGACGTTTTCTATCTTCACTCCCGTCTACTAGAGCGCTCTGCGAAATTGGGCGACAATTCTGGTAACGGCTCTTTGACAGCTTTGCCTGTGATTGAGACACAAGGTGGTGACGTTTCTGCCTTTATTCCAACCAACGTGATCTCGATTACAGACGGTCAGATCTTCTTGGAAACAGAACTCTTCTACCAAGGTATCCGTCCTGCGGTGAACACAGGTCTATCGGTTTCGCGTGTGGGTTCATCTGCACAAACTAATGCGATGAAATCTGTTGCAGGTTCGATCAAACTTGAATTGGCACAGTACCGCGAAATGGCAGCATTTGCACAGTTTGGCTCTGACCTTGATGCCGCGACACAGCAGTTGTTGAACCGTGGTGCGCGTTTGACTGAATTGTTGAAACAGCCACAGTACTCGCCACTAACAACAGCAGAACAGGTTGTTGTGATCTATGCCGGTACAAAAGGTTACTTGGACAATATCGAAGTGGGTCAGGTTCGCGCATTCGAAAGTGGTTTGTTGAACTTCGTACGCTCAAACCATGCTGATCTTTTGGATTGGATCACAAAAGAAGATCCAAAGGTCAAAGGCGATGCCGAAGACAAGATCAAAGCGGTTGTGGAATCTTTCGCAAAAGATTTCGCGTAAACAATAACGACCTAATGGAACAGGAGTTTGGATAAATGCCAAACCTCAAGGACCTAAAAA
>CAZRFT010000330.1:0-4171 GCA_964599255.1 uncultured Neptunicoccus sp.
GTTGAAATCGAAGCACTCGGGACAAGCGTAATGGTATCCGACCCATCAACCACAAAACCGCCATTGGTCACGGCCGTGTTGAAATCGATGATAAAATCATCCGCATGTCCGAAAGAAGAAAGCGCAAGAAATGAAGCGCTGCCAGCGCATAAAATTCGAAAGTACATGTAACTCCCCCAAAAGCAGTCATAAATTCCGCGCGGCTGTCGGCGCTCGGTGACCCAGTACGATTTTGACATATAATTCAAAAGCGTTTTTTTTAGGGCATTGAGCTGGAAATATTTACAAACATTTTTCACAAAATCAGTTCCGGCAAACACCGATTGACGCACCCAAAATTGCAGGCGAGAACAACCTCATGCACATTCGCGAAGCCACGCCAACTGACGCCACCCAAATCGCCGAGATTTGGAGTCATTATATCCGTGACACCATCGCCACGTTTAACCCGGTGGAAAAGACGACAATAGAGATCGAACAAATGCTGCTGGATCGGGCGCAAGCGGATGAACCCTTCCTGGTTGCAACTGATAAAGACAAAATACTCGGCTTTGCCACTTACGGCCCCTTTCGGGGCGGCGAGGGGTACAGATTTGTCAAGGAACACACAATCCAGCTTCGCACAGATGCCACAGCCAAAGGAATTGGGCGCGCTTTGATGGACCGGCTCGAAACGCACGGCAAAGCCCAAAACATCCAAAGCCTTTTTGCGGGTATCTCTGGTGAAAACGATCTCGGCGTAAAATTCCACCGCGCGATCGGCTTTGAACATGTCTGCACCATCGAAAGAGTGGGGTGGAAATTTGACCGTTGGCATGACCTCATCCTCATGCGAAAACAGCTTCAAGATTAAAGGATAGATCAATGTCGGTTTGGACAAGCATTTCAGAAGCATTTTCGAATTTTACGGGCGAAGGCATCTCTGGCCTACTCGATGGCCTTCGCAGTTCGCCAGAAGATTCCGTTGCCTTCACCATTGCCGTTATCTCTTTGGGCGCAAAGATGGCCAAGGCGGATGGGCTTGTCACCAAAGACGAGGTGGCAGCTTTCCGCGAAGTCTTCCACATCGCCTCTCGCTACGAAGATCAAGCCGCCCATGTCTTTAACTATGCCCGTCAGGACGTTGCTGGATACGAGGTTTATGCCAACCAACTTGCCCGCATGTTCGAGGGTAATGACGCCGTCAAAGAAAACATTGTAGAGGGGCTCTTTCACATCGCAGTTGCGGACGGGCGCTACCACCCAGCGGAAGATGATTTTGTGCATACGGTGGCCCAGAAATTCGAAATCTCAGAAAAAGCTTTCCGTGCCATGCGCACACGCTTTGCGCCCAATGCACAAGCCGATGCCTATGATGTTTTGGGCGTCAGCCCCGATATGTCCATCGATGATATTCGCACCGCTTGGCGAAAGGCCATTCGCGAAACTCATCCCGACACGCTCGCCTCTCAGGGCCTGCCAGAAGAGGCGATGACAATGGCCACAAAACGCATGATTGCCGTCAACAAAGCTTGGGAAGAAATCTACGAAAAGCACACGCACTAATGCGTATCGCAACCTATAATATCGAATGGTTTGCGTCTCTTTTTGACAATGAAAACAATCTGATCCGCGACCAAGAATGGTCGGGGCGTCACGACATCACGCGCGTTCAACAGGCCGATGCCATTGCCACGATCCTGCGCGAAGTCGATGCCGACGCCTATATGATTATCGAGGCGCCAAATACCGGCAAAGTACAGCACACCGTCACCGCGCTTCGCAACTTCACCGCCCATTATGATTTGCGCCAAACAGAGCCATTGATTGGCTTTCCCAATGACACACAACAAGAGATCGCCCTTCTTTACGACCCAACGAAGCTAGAGGCGTATCACGATCCAAAGGGCCGCGATTCTGGCCCAGAGGGCTCGCGCGTTGCCCCACGCTTTGACGGCATTTTCAAATTAGACGTCAATGTCGATGACCGCCCCGACAAGATCGAGTTTTCTAAACCACCCCTAGAAGTGGTCGTTACCCCCAAAGGCAACGGACCAGAGCTTCGCTTGATCGGCGTGCACGCAAAATCCAAAGCGCCCCACGGCGCACGCGATGAACAAGATGCAACGCGCATTTCCATTGAAAACCGCCGCAAGCACCTCGCGCAAAGCATTTGGCTCCGCCAACGTATCGACGACATGCTCGATGATGGCGACCACCTGATTGTGCTCGGGGATTTCAACGATGGCCCTGGCCTTGATCGCTACGAGGAACTTTTCGGCCAGTCAGGTGTCGAAATTGTCATGGGTTATGACCGCCCGACCAATCAACAACTTTATGACCCCAGCGCCGAAATTGCCTTGCAATCCCATTTCGCGGCCAGCCCAACAACGGCCCGTTTCTATGATCATCGGCGCAAAGCTTACCTTAACGCGCTTCTCGATTATGTGATGATTTCGCCCAACTTGCGTGCTCTTGGGGCGCATAAATGGACAATTTGGCACCCATTTAATCATCCTGAGTGCTACGGCAGCCCCGAAATCCAATCAGCACTTCTAACCGCATCGGATCATTTCCCCGTCGTGCTTGATTTGGAAATCTAAGCGCCCGCTTGAAACAAAGCGTGCCAACCCCCATATACAAGCCATGAAACAAATTGCTTCAACTTTGCTTCTAACCTTCCTCTTGACCGTACCCCTACAGGCCGAAGAGGAGAAAAAGCCAGCCGACCGCTTGATGGATTTCTTTAATTGGTTTTCTAGCGACGGCGAGGCATTCATCGACGAGTTCATGGCCGAACTCGGCCCCCAGCTTGAGGCGCTCCGTGACCATGTCGAAGATTGGACCCTATATGAAGCCCCCGAAGTGCTGGAGAACGGCGATATTATTATCCGCCGCAAGCCCAAGATTGAAACAGAAGAAGAGCCAGGCGAATTAAAACCCGACGGCACACGCGAAATTTAACATCGCCCCCTTTCCAAGCCTGCAATGCTTAACTAGATCATCTCTAAATCTGAAAAGAGGTGACCCATGTTCAATTTCAAATTTCCCCCAATTACCCGTGACGGTTCAGAACCCACAGGGGGTGATTTTGGGGATCTGCCAAATTGGAACCTCGATGACCTCTACCCCGGTCAAGACAGCAAAGAGCTACAAGCCGATCTTAAGAAACTAGAAGCCGCCTGCGCCTCTTTCGCTACTGACTACGAAGGGGAGCTCGACGGGTTAACCGCCGATGGGATGCTCAATTGCGTGGAACGGTATGAGGATATCGAAAACATCTCTGGCCGGATCATGAGCTATGCAGGCCTGCGTTACTATCAAAACACCACCGATGCAGACCGCGCCAAATTCATGTCGGACATGCAGGGCGCAATCACCAATTTCACAACGCCCTTAGTTTTTTTCTCGCTCGAGATTAACCGCATCGATGACGCGGTGATGGAAAAGCTTTTGTCAGACAATGCAGCCCTTGGCCGCTATCGGCCCATTTTCGAAAACCTGCGCAAAATGAAACCGCACCAACTTTCAGACGAGTTGGAAAAGTTTCTACACGATCAATCCGTGGTCGGCACGGCCGCGTGGAACCGCCTTTTCGATGAAACGACTGCCGCACTGGAATTTGAGGTGAACGGCGAAAGCTTGAACATGGAGGCAACGCTTAATTTTCTGTCCGACACAGATCGCACGAAGCGTGAGGAGGCGGCGAAAGCCTTAGCAAAGGTGTTCAAAGCGAACCTGCCGCTATTTGCGCGCATCACCAATACGCTTGCGAAAGAGAAAGAGATCGAAGATCGCTGGCGCAACATGCCCACCCCGCAGACGGGTCGCCACCTCTCTAACCAAGTTGAACCAGAAGTGGTCGAAGCCCTTCGCAATGCGGTTGTCGCCGCCTACCCCAAACTTTCCCATCGCTATTATGCGCTGAAAGCAAAATGGATGGGGCTTGATAAAATGCAGATCTGGGATCGCAACGCGCCTTTACCTAACGAGGATGAGGCGGCAATCCAATGGGACGACGCCCAAGACATCGTTTTATCCGCGTACAAGGATTTTGATCCAAAGATGTCTGAACTCGCAGCACCCTTCTTTAGCAAGGGTTGGATCGATGCGGGCGTGAAACCAGGTAAAGCACCGGGCGCCTTCGCCCATCCCACGGTCACCAATGTCCACCCATATGTCATGCTTAACT
>CAZRFT010000331.1:0-6130 GCA_964599255.1 uncultured Neptunicoccus sp.
CCCAGGGCTCGAAGGATTGGCGAGCCGAATTTTGGGGCAACAAGTTCGGCTTGGGCGACCGCTACGTCTTCATGGCCTACCGCAAGCCGCAACAGGTCCAGATTTTGCGGCATCAGTTGGCTTGGCACTTTACGCAGCTCACCCACAAGATGAATGTTGGGATTTCGAGTTGCCGCAGCCACGCATGGGTCAAAAGCCGGTCCGCCGCGCAATGCAATGGATCCGCGAAAATTGGTAAAAGCCGCAGAATTTAATGCGGTTTATGATCGAATTGTGCAACTTTTGCTAGATATGTGATAAATATCACAAAAACTGGTTAATTTTCCATAATAACAGGTCTATTCTTACCTAAACCGCTGATTTTCGACGATTTTTCGTGACGTGGCATGTTCTATTTGCTAAAGTTTTAGCAATAAGTCGCAAAAAATAAGCGACACGAGCAGAAAATAAAACAGGCGGATAACGCAATGACATTGAATCTACAGATGCCAGAGGTGGCGGATTTGCGTCCGCGCATCACCGTTTTCGGTGTGGGCGGAGCAGGGTGCAACGCGGTC
Source organism: uncultured Neptunicoccus sp. (assembly GCA_964599255.1). Taxonomy (GTDB): domain Bacteria; phylum Pseudomonadota; class Alphaproteobacteria; order Rhodobacterales; family Rhodobacteraceae; genus Amylibacter. The sequence goes on from CAZRFT010000331.1 coordinate 558, forward strand.
AATAATATGATTGCAAAGAAACTGGATGGGGTCGAATTTGTCGTCGCCAACACAGATGCACAAGCGCTTCAAATGAATAAAGCGCCCATCAAAATCCAATTGGGCGAAAAAGCGACCGAAGGATTGGGCGCAGGTGCACAACCTCAAGTCGGCGCGTTGGCAGCAGAAGAAAGCATCGAAACGATCATTGATCATCTTGCGGGTTCACACATGTGCTTCATCACCGCCGGTATGGGGGGTGGTACTGGAACTGGTGCGGCACCGATTATCGCGCAAGCAGCGCGAGAGCTGGGCATTTTAACTGTTGGTGTAATTACAAAACCATTCCAATTCGAAGGCGCGAAACGTGCGCGTCAGGCAGATAGTGGTGTCGAAGAATTGCAAAAGATGGTCGATACGTTGATCATTATTCCCAATCAGAATCTATTCCGCATCGCAAATGAGAACACAACCTTCACCGAAGCCTTTTCGATGGCGGATGATGTCCTTTACCAAGGTGTGAAGGGTGTGACCGATCTGATGGTGCGTCCAGGTATTATCAATCTCGATTTTGCTGATATCCGCGTTGTTATGGACGAAATGGGCAAAGCGATGATGGGTACAGGCGAGGCACAGGGCGAAGATCGTGCGATCCAAGCAGCCGAGCAAGCGATCAATAATCCGCTTCTTGACGAAATTTCGCTTGATGGCGCACGCGGCGTGCTGATCAACATCACTGGCGGCGAAGATCTTACACTCTTCGAAGTGGACGAGGCTGCAAACCGTATTCGCGAAAAAGTGGATCCAGAGGCCAATATCCTTGTTGGCTCCGCACTTGATGAAACACTTAGCGGTACGATCCGCGTTTCTGTCGTTGCAACAGGCATAGATGCTGAAGAGGCAGAGCTTGAAACACCAATTCAACGTCGGACGCTAAAAGCGCCTTTGCCGCTTCGTGAGGAGGATCTACAAGATACAGAGCCAACTGCCGATATCCAAGAAGAAGATGATTGGATGGACGAGCCAGCGGTTGCGCAAGTGGCAGATGAAGCGGTTGCGGAATCACCCCAAGAGATGACGATGTTCGATGTTCCAAATTTCGATCAAAGTGCAGAAAGCGTTGCGCAAGAAGAAGAGCTTCCCGCGCCAAGCTATCAGCCGGAGGAATTCGTCGAGAATATAGAGCACAACGTCGAAGAGGTGGATTTTGCAGAGGCGCAACCCTCTGAAGAGACTGTGCGCCGCTTAAATCGTGCAGTTGAAAAAGAACCAGAAATTGATCCACGTGACGCGCTTCGCGATTTCGCGAGACATGCCGAAGAGCCAAAACGCGGCGTTTTGGGCGGTTTTATTTCGCGCATGACAGGCAATGCCAACGAGGACGCCTACACAGCGGAACGTGAAGAACCTAGTTTCCGTGATGAAGTTGAATCAATGGATCCAAATGATGATCAGGTGGATGTCCCTGCGTTTTTGCGCAGACAAGCCAACTAATCTCATCAAAAACTATTACGAGGCGCGGCGAAATTTCGCCGCGCTTTCTATTTTTATAGATTGCCGCGTTCTTTGATCATCCTATTTCATTAGGTGGATGTTTCGCATTCTTAGTATTTTGTTAACATATTGAAAATGCGAGATAATTTATGGCATTCTCCAACATCAGAAATTCTGCAGGCCCAAGAACACAGAATTGTATTTGATTAATTTTACTAGATCACCAGCAGTTAGAGGAATTCCGGAAAGGCTTTTTGACCCTTTACGTCATCCCTCTGTTACAGTGAGTCATAATCCGTGAATTGAGTAATTTTGCGCAATTTGCGATTAAACTACGCAAATTAGCTGCGAAAAAAATGCAAAAAACCGTTCAAAAACAGATCTCAATGTCTGGCATCGGCCTCCACTCTGGTGCAACGGTGAATATTCGTATTCTTCCAGCCTCTGCAGAATTTGGTATTTGGTTTCGGCGCGTTGATATCACGGACCGCGATAATTTGATCGCGGCACGTTATGACGCGGTTAATGATACACGCCTTTGCACACGGATTTCCAATGAAGCGGGCGTTGAAATTTCCACTGTTGAACATCTAATGGCTGCATTCGCGGGTACGGGCGTTCATAATGCAATTGTGGAAGTTGATGGTCCTGAGCTTCCGATTATGGATGGCAGCTCTGCACCTTTTGTAAAACAGATTTTGAATGCAGGGCGCATTGAACAAGATGCACCGATCCGTGCGATACGCGTCAAACGCGAAGTTTCAGTAAAAATTGGGGATGCGATGGCAACGCTGTCCCCATCTGCAGATTTTGAAATGGCGTTTGATATTGATTTCGAAGCCAAAGCGATTGGACAACAAAGCCAAGAAATGAACCTTGCGAATGGGACATTCATCGAAGAGCTATCAAATTGCCGTACCTTTGTTGATCATCGTGATGTTGCATCTTTGAAAGAAATCGGACTGGCTCAGGGCGGATCGCTCGAGAATGCCATCGTTGTTGAAGACGATCGTATTTTAAATCCAGAAGGTTTTCGGCGCCAAGATGAATGCGTGCGGCATAAAATGTTGGATGCATTAGGCGACCTTTATCTCGCAGGCGCGCCAATTATTGCCCGTTATAGTGGCTATAAAGCGGGTCACCATGTCACAAATCAACTGTTACGTGCGTTGTTTGATCAACCAGATGCTTGGGAGCTTGTGGTTTGTGATACGCCAGAGCAAATTTACGCCCTACCAGGGTCAGCCTTGGCCGAAGGCCTTGCGGCTTAAGCATTTTTCCACAAAATTGAATAAATCTAAGAACAGGGCTTGAATCTGACCTGCCTTTCTTGGAAATATGGCACGAGCGCTAAAGCTATTATCTTGGGGACGGAATCGACAATTATGAACAAGCTATTGACGGCTCTTTCCTTGGTGTCTTTGCTAACACTTTCGGCTTGTGGCGGCCTTGGCGGCTCTGGCGGTTCACTTGGCGGTGGATCGGCTGGTTCGCTGGGCGGAAGCGGTAATAGCAGCGCTGGCGGAAGCAGTGCTGGCGGTAGCGGCGGTGACGGAGAGACGGAACGCCGATCCGGTGGAAGCTCGTTTGGATTGTTTGGCGGCGGACAAGCCCCCGAAGAAACTTCGCTTGAGAACCTACCACCGCAAGATATCTTCTTGCGAGCTGAAGTGGCCTTAGCAGAACGCGACTACGATGAAGCCGCAGAGTTGTTTGGCGAAATTGAACGCCTTTATCCGTTTTCTGATTTTTCGCGCCGCGCTTTGATAATGTCGGCATTTGCTAATCACAGAGGCAAAAACTATGAAGCGAGCCGTTCTGACGCGCAGCGCTTCTTGGATTTTTATCCAGCGGACAAAGATGCAGCATATGCGCAGTATTTGATCGCATTGAGCTATTATGACCAGATCGACCAAAGCAGCCGCGATAGCGCTTTGATCTTGGCCGCGCTTCAAGAATTGCGCACGGTTGTCGAGCGTTATCCAAATAGCGAATTCACTTCCTCGGCCCTTCTCAAATTTGATCTTGGGATCGATCAGCTTGCGGGCAAAGAAATGGAGGTGGGACGTTTCTACCTTCGCCGCGGCCATTTTGGCCCAGCCGTAAACCGTTTCCGTGTTGTCGTTGAAGATTTTGAAACAACTAGCCACACCCCTGAAGCGCTTTATCGTCTGGTGGAGGCGTATTTGTCTCTAGGCTTCGAAGCGGATGCACAAACAGCGGGTGCTATTTTGGGTCACAACTTCCAAGCAACGGATTGGTATAATGACGCCCATGTGCTGTTAACTGGTCGCGGTTTGAGCACAGAAGATGCTGATCCGCGCGCCTCTGGCTGGCTTCGTCGTGTATTCCGTCGCGGGTTGAAACGTCGGTAAAATCGCGCGCAATGCTACGCGGGCTCCATATTCGAGACATGCTGTTGATTGATCGGCTGGAATTAGAATTTCAGCCAGGATTAAATGTTTTAACCGGCGAAACTGGCGCGGGGAAGTCCATTCTATTGGATAGTTTGGGTTTTGTTTTGGGCTGGCGTGGACGCGCCGAGCTGGTGCGTAAGGGCGCAACGCAGGGTGAAGTAACAGCGTGGTTCGATATTTCAAAAGATCACCCCGCATTTGGAATTTTGGACGAAGCGGGATTGCCGCATGAAGGCGAATTGGTTTTTAGACGCACCAATAGCAGTGATGGACGCAAGACATCCTATGTGAATGACCGTCGGGTGTCTGGCGAGGTGCTTCGCCAACTCTCAGATGTCCTCGTTGAACTTCATGGACAGCATGATGACAGGGGGCTTCTCAATCCTCGTGGACATCGAATGTTGCTAGATCAATTCGGCGGGGTGGATACTGGGGTCATTCGAAAGGCGTGGACCGAAAAATCAGCCATTTCCAAAGAGCTAGATAATGCCAAAGCAGCACTTGCGGATGCCGAAAGGGATCAGGAATATCTCGCGCATGCATTGGACGAGCTCCGGAAATTAGATCCTCAGGTGGGTGAGGAAGAGACTTTGGATACCCGTAGGCGATTGATGCAGGGCGCCGAAAAAGTGCGCGGGGATGTTGCCAAGGCACTGGCGGCACTTGGAAATGAAGGGGCGGAGGGACGCCTGTCAGATGCTTATCGTTGGCTTGAAGGTGCTGTCGATCAAGTAGAGGGGCGGCTTGACCAACCTATTTCAGCACTTGAACGTGTCCTTTCAGATCTAGCGGATGTCGATCGTGGCGTAACGGATGCGCTCGAAGCCTTAAGCTTTGATCCCAATGAGTTGGAAACGGTTGAAGAACGCCTGTTTGAAATCAGAGGTCTTGCGCGCAAGCATCAGGTATTGCCCGATGCTTTGCCAGACCTGCTTGTCGATTTGGAACAAAAACTAAAAGCCATCGAACTCGGATCAGCGCATATCGATGCGTTAGAAGCCGATTTGGTAGCGGCGGAGGCGGAGTATGCGAAGGCAGCGGAGAAAGTCTCGCTTGCCCGTCACAAAGCGGCCCATGAGCTTGAGGAAGCCATGATGGGCGAGCTTGCGCCGTTAAAATTGGAGGCGGCCGAGTTCGTAGCAGACGTGACCGAAGGGGATGCTGGGCCAGATGGGGTGGATGCGGTGACTTTCATGGTATCGACCAATCCAGGTGCGCCAGCGGGCCCCATAAACAAGATTGCCTCTGGCGGGGAACTTTCAAGATTTTTGTTAGCACTCAAGGTATGCCTGACCCGCGATGCCGAAGGGCTAAGCCTGATTTTTGACGAAATTGATCGTGGCGTTGGTGGGGCAACTGCAGATGCCGTTGGGGCGCGGCTAAAGGCGATTTCGGACAAGGCGCAGGTTTTGGTGGTCACTCACAGCCCGCAGGTCGCGGCAAAGGGGGGGCATCAATGGGTGGTCTCAAAATCCAGTACGGAAGAAGAAACCTTGTCAAAAGTGGTGGCTTTGAATGCTGATGAGCGGGTCGATGAAATCGCGCGGATGCTTTCAGGTGATACAATCACCGATGCCGCTAGGGAAGCCGCAAAAGCGCTTTTGATTGGGTGATGTCCAAGGTTGGACGCGGGCTTAAATAATTGAAAAACAATGAAAATTAAATTTCATAACGCGTTTCATC
>CAZRFT010000332.1:0-10986 GCA_964599255.1 uncultured Neptunicoccus sp.
GAACTCGAGTTGGTTCGCACCCTTCTTGGGCATCGCGTCGAAGGAATTGCTTTGATTGGTCTTACGCATCGCGACCACACACTCGATCTTCTCAAAAAGCGTGAAGTTCCGATGATGTGTCTTTGGTCATATGATGACGAAACTCAATTAAATTGTGTAGGTGGGAATAATTTCCAAGCAGGAATGATTTTAGCTCAACATCTTACTAATAATAAGGTGAGCAAAGTTGTTACAATGTTCCCAGATGGAACCGACAATGATCGCGTATCAAAAAGGTTCGATGGCATACTGGCTGGCTTCTCTGCTGTAGGCGTGGAAATTCCAAACATGCAAAGATTGGTGTCTCGCTACTCCGTCGCAGAAGCTCGAAAAGTGGCGCATAGGTATTTATCCACGTTTGAACTTCCCGAAGTGTTTGTAGCCGGCAATGATGTTATCGCCCAAGGTATAATTAGTGAATTGCAGGCACGAGAAATACCAATTCCAAATGATGTTTCTGTAGTAGGGTTTGGTGATTTTACAAGTTCAGCCGACGTATTCCCCAGCATTACAACAATTCGAATGAGCCCCTCAAAGGTTGGCGTTATTGGAGCCACTGAGCTTATTGAGCTTGTTCGAAACAGCACAAACGATCTTAAGAAAATTGAAGTCCCTGTCGAGCTACTCGTTCGACAAAGCTCATTTTGATATAAAGTGAAAGAAGCCAAATCTTTTCTCAGTAGCGCTTGCTTCGGAAAGCTTACATTGTGCGATTTGCTACTATGTAAAACGGTCGACTTGATTTGATTTTAGAAACGTTTCAACAGACCAATGTCTGCAATCCGGAAATGGAACCCAAGTAAATCTTTGCGCGGTCTGCGCCAGCAATGGGTCGTCAGGGAATTCATGGAGAATAAATAAATATACAATTTCGGCTCCTAGCCGACACTCGCGGACCAAAGCCGACATTGAACACACCAAACAATAACGAAACTCTATTTCCCGTAAGCAGACATCTGTTCATCCGGATACTTTAGGGATATCATCAGTTCAATTGAGCCACAAAGCGCACATTCGAAACAGTGTAACGAAGATCTGCAACCTGTCCCACGCCTCTATCAAATATCCAACATTCAGATGCTCAGCAGCGCTTGCAATGCGCTGAACAACCGAAGGCAATGAAGGCACAAGCCCAAGACGAAGTTTGGCTTATCCTATAGCTGCATTTCTCGATTGGAGTAGAAATTGCTGCCAGATCACGGTTTCATCGGGGGAAATCAACGAACTTCGGGGCAAACCCTTTCATTGTCACGCATCACCTATGGGGAATGGCAGTCGACCGGTGACGCGTGTTTTGTTGAACTCGCGCAAACGCGCAAAGACGTCCACACCCAGTTGCCGATAGGCATCAAGCAGGTCAACCATGACCCAGTTTTCTCGAATCTTGCCATTTTCCAAACGCCAGAAATCAAGTGATTTCATTGTGATACGCTTGCCTGTCGGCGCGATCCCCATCCAGCCATCGTTTGTTACGGTTTGGATCATGTTTGGCCAGCCAGTCACAGCGGCGTAATTATGATCGCCGAAAAAGTGGTACGTGATTTCGTCTACATATTGTCCACGATCAGGCATACCATTCAAAAACGGAATCTGATGCCAATTGCGAAAGCCCGCGATGCCGCGGGCTGTACCGATCCCTGCAGGCCCGTACCAGTTCACGCGATCGCTCCAAAACCGAGGCATCTCCATCACTTCGGGACCTCCTTTGCTGGGATGCTTCTTCATATGGTTCAACATAGTGACGATATGATCACAAGACGCACTCGCACTCCCCTCCTCCCAGGGACCAGGAACCACGCCGTCATTGGTGGAAGGACCCGGTATACAAAACTCAAGTCCAAGTGAAGGGGCCATCGGCCAGGCGTTTGCCTGCATCATGACTTCGGGAATGTCCCAAAGAGTTTGAATCTCGACAACGCGACCGTTCTTCATTCTATAGAATTCGTGAAATCGCATGTGTGTCAGGTGCCCGGTAGGCGGGATATCCAACCACGGCCCAACAAAGGTTCCCATGTAATGACCACCGCAACCGACCCAATCATCACCCTGCGCGGTCCGACCCGCCATTACGATCCAGTCCCGACGCTCCAAATCCGGCATCGCGTTTAGAAGTGGCGCATAGCAAGTGTCGTAAAGATCATCAGGCCCGACCAAATCGCCAAGCGGATGGGGCATGTGAACTACCGCATCAGCCGCCACGTGTTCACGAAGAGCTGTCCGCACGCTTTGTTCATTAAAGTCCACCATCGCTTGACGCAGGATGGCGATAGCTGCCTTGTTTTCGGTGTGAATATCACTCTTCACAGGTGTATTAATCATCGCCTTACCCTTTCACCGCCCCCGCAGTCAGACCGCTTACGATCTGACGCTGGAAGAACAGGATCAATACGAATAATGGCGCCGTTGCTGATACCACAGCGGCGACCGCGTACATCACCTTTCCCTCAACTTGTGTTGTTCCCATGAAACTGTTGATCGCGGGGATGATTGTTTCGTTTTCTTCGCTTAATAACATCACCGCGACGGTGAAATCGTTGTAGGCAAGAAGGAAACTGAACAGACCGGTGGTGATGACCCCCGGCCACATGACCGGAACGATAACGTACCGGAATGCCTGAAAGCGGGTACAGCCATCAACCATGGCGCTTTCGTCCATGTCCTTTGGGATATTCTTAAAAAATGAATGCAACATCCAGAGCGTGAAGGGCTGGTTGATCGCAACCAGAACGATAATCGTTGTTGGAAGGATGCCCCAAACATTCCATTCGAAGAACCATACGAGATAACCCGAAACCAACGTAATGTGCGGCATGGCGCGGAAAACGAGCGCGGCCATGAGAATCCAGAATGCATAGCGGAAACCAGAACGCGCCAGCGCATAACCTCCCAGCGTCCCGAAAGTCAGTGAGATGACAACTGTGAAAAACACCACGATGGTCGTATTTTTGAAATTGAACCAAAATTCTTCTTCTAACCAAACACCGTAATATCCTTGTCCGGTGAAGGCGTTGCCGGTTTGCTTGATGGTGTTGGCACCGGTGACAGCGTTCATCCAGTCAGCTTTTGAAAGGAAATCGGCCTGTACTTTGAAACTGCCCCAAAATGTCCAAAGAAATGGGAATGCTGCGATGATTAGCCAAAAAGCTACCATCGAATAGGAAAACAACTTCAGCGGTGTCATGCGGGATTTTGCCTTGATAGCCATCAGTTCGTCCTTAATGAGATTTGCGATTGAAATCGCGCCAAGTTCGCATCAATACAGGCATCATCAAGATGACGACCAAGATAATCGTCATCAACGATGTCGCTCCAGCGGATCCATACAATGGATTTCCGCTTTCGCGCAGATCGTTAAATATGATCCAACTCAGTGAGCGTGCATGAGCGTCAGCATTAAAGCTGACGATAGGCTCAAACACGCGTAAATTGTCCATGATCAACATGAGCGTTACGAATGTCACTAGCGGCATAAGATGGGGAACCACAACGTATATCAATCTCTGCCATTTGGATGCGCCATCTATCTGGGCGGCTTCCAAGGTGTCAGCAGGCACAGTTTGCAGGCCCGCATAAAATGTTATGAAGCTGAATGGTAAAGTGTGCCAGACGCCATAAACCATCAGCATGAACCACATCAACGCAGTTGACGCCTTTAGGCTCAGATTTGGATCATTAAACAAGTATTGGATTGTTGCACCTATAACTCCATCACCATCGACCATCCAAAATAGGATCAGTGAACCGACCAACGGGGTGACAAGGAAAGGAAGAAGAGAGACAAAAATCGCCAGGCCCTTCAGCATACGTGGCAAATTGTTTACACCAACAGCAACTGCCATCCCTAGGATGATAACCAAAGGTGTAACGATGAACGTATATGCAAGTGTGAACTTTAGAGCATCATAGAATGGCAGGTCACCAACTTCCTTCCAAAACTCACCGAATGAATTCGTATTTGCCCATGACGCTCTGATTTCGGCGAAAGCCAAGTGGGAACGGTTTGTATAAGTTCCCAATCCATTAAATTTTCCCAATGGTGATTCTTCGCGAAGCTTCTGGGTTGCCTCTAAGTCGACTGAGGTCGTTTCTTTGCAGCCAAATGGCCCACAGGTTTCTGATACTACAAGAACCTGTTCATGCTGGACGTAAAGCGATTGAATAAAAACAGAAACAATTGGCAAAGCAATGAATAGGATCATCGCCGAAAGCGTTGGTAAAATAAACCAGAAGAACGTTTTATGCTTCACTGGATGCAGACCTTTTTTCAATGCCTAGGGTGAGGAGGGCCTTCGAAGTAGCCCCCCTCAGACAAGTTCCTTCAAGGGAGTTATTGAAGGAAACCCGCTTCTTTTGCTGCTGTGATGTACGCAGCCTCGACATCGGCGAGAGCCTTTTCTGCACTTTCATCACCTTTTAGGAAGTCCGATAATTCGGCACCTAATGCATTGTGCAACAATCCGATCTGCGGAAGCATCGGATATGGTGCTGCACCACGCTGTGCAGTTGCGGATACGCCAGCTGCAGCGGCGCCTGGCTTAAATCCATCCAACAGCCAAACTGCTTCATCGTTGTTAGCCGCAACCATTTCTGGCGTTAGCGCACTTGCCAGTGCTGCGAATGATGCCTCTGCTTCAGCGTCAGAAACATTGGTAGAGATTGTGAAGCCATCCCACCAAAGCGTTGCACCAGGCACGCCCCCAGCTTCAACCGAAGGTGCCGCCGATAGAACAGTGTTAGATGTAACTTGCTCGCTTGATCCTTCATCGTCCAAGATTGGCGACCCACGAGAGCCCCACATGATACCAAGTGCTGCCTCGCCTGCTTCCCAAATTGCTTGGGTTTCGTTTGATGCCTGCGTCAGATGATCAGGATGTGCGTATTCGACCAACGATTTCAAAGTTCCCAATGCAGCAATACCTGCTTCACTATTTACTGTTGGTTCTGCAGTTCCAGCTTTAAAAAACTCGCCACCATGGGCCAAGAACGCCAAATTGAAAGATTCGCCAACATTCCAACCTGTTTTCATATTCATCACGATTGGATATTCCATAATGCCTGCTTCGCGTATCGCTTTGGCGGCTGCAATAACTTCATCATAGGTACCTGGCACGCTATCAATTCCCGCTTGAGCAAGGACATCGGTGCGCGTGAATAGGTGCTGTGAATTTGCCATGAATGCAATCGCCATAACATTTCCATCAATTGTGATCTTCAGATTGTCGGGGATATTTTGACCGTATTTATCGATAAGATCATTCAATGGGCGCACAAGACCGTCATTCATCAGCTGTGTCAAAGTAGAGTTTGCAACAATTACGCTGGTGTATTCTGCTGGATTCGGGGTCAGCGCCGCGTTCATGATCTGACGTGCTTCAGTCGTGTGGTTGCGTGAAAATTCCGCTGCACTTGCTGCACAATTTTCTTCAGCCGTTCCAGCAACAGCGTGAATTGCTGGGAAATCGCTGGCAAGAATGCGGATTGATTGACCACTTGGGCCGCAATCCGAAGCAAAAGCTGCGGTTCCCATCAAGCCGGCCATTGCACCAGCTGCGATTAGTCGTTTGATTAACATGTTTTTACTCCCTTTAGTGTTGGATGCGGTCTATAACACCGCATCTGATTTCTCCGCTTTCACGGAATTAGTTTTCAATTCTGGCTCCATCTGCGGCGTCGAACAAATGACATTTTTCTGGAGGCACTGATATTGAAACAGCTTCTTGGATCACTGCACGATAGGATTTGTCTGCCTTAACGGAGATGAGCGTGCCTCCAATACGCACAGAAACCATGGTCGCATCCCCCAACAGCTCCATCGTATAAATTGGTGCATTGATGGCTCCGCCCTTTTTTACAACCGATGCGTCTTCAGCGCGAAAGCCAAGTTTAACCGGTCCATCTGGTGCGTTAAGACCTGCTATTTCCACGTTATTCGCTCGAAATGTATTGCCCAAAATTTCGCCTTCAATCAGGTTCATTGCGGGGCTACCAATGAAACTTGCAACGAAAGCATTTGCGGGCTTATCATAAATTTCAACGGGCGTACCAACCTGTTGTACTACGCCTTGCTTCATAATCACGACCCGATCCGCGAGAGTCATCGCCTCGATCTGATCGTGAGTCACATAAATCGTTGTCACCGCAAGTTCGTGGCTCAGGTTCTTAATCTGAGCGCGTGTTGAAACGCGAAGTTTCGCATCCAAATTCGACAGCGGCTCGTCCATCAGAAAAACGTTCGGCTCGCGTACAATTGCCCGCGCCAGGGCCACACGCTGCCGCTGACCTCCTGACAATTCTGCAGGTTTTCGATGCAGGAAATCGTCCAGCTCAACCATAGCCGAAGCGCGGCGCACCCTTTCCTCATGGGTTGAAGGATCAATGCCACGAACTTTCAGCGGAAAGCGAATGTTCTCATAAACGTTCATGTTCGGATAAAGCGCGTAACTTTGGAACACCATCGCCACGTCGCGATCCTTCGGCTCAAGGTCGTTGACCACCTTGCCGTCGATGGCGATCTCGCCCTCGGTCGCATCTTCAAGCCCCGCGATCATCCGCATGGTTGTGGTCTTGCCGCAACCCGATGGCCCCAAGAGAACTAAAAACTCCTGATCAGCAATTGTCAGGTCGAAGTTATCAACACCAACAAAACTGCCCCACCGCTTGCCAATATTGCGAAGCTGGATTTCCGCCACCTATCCCTCCCAGAATCGCCTTACATACGATTGAGATCACACTAGACGGCCAGTCATTTTCAGAATAATGAATTCGTTCTATGAGAGATATAAATAAAATTGATTTAAGGTTGGTAGACACCACCATCCTCTTGGTATTCCTTGGCGCAATGCGTCACCGGCAGGCTACCGCGGTTGCACGAGAGATGGGCCTTACCCAGCCAGCGGTCAGTCATGCGTTAAAGCGTCTTCGCAATCTCTACCAAGATCCGCTTTTCTTGAGGCGGGCTCACGGTCTCGAACCGACTGCTTTGGCACACGAACTTGAACCAAAAGTTCGCAGGATTGTTCGACTAATTTCAGAAACTCTCGAGGGAGCGCAGGAGTTCGATCCGAATTCTGCGACGACAGACCTTAGGATCGGCGCGTTCGACTACGAGCTTACGGGAATTATACCGCGACTCGTGGCCAAATTGCGCAAGGTCAGCCCAGGAATCAATGTCCACGCTTTTTCGTTGTACAATGACGATGCCTTGGAGGCATTGACGCAAGGACAAATCGATCTCTCCATCGGCTATTTTGATTTTCCAGCAAGAAGCGAAAATCAATTCGTTGCAGAGGAAATTTTTTCAGAGGACTACGTGCTAGCAGGCCGCAAAGGTCATTCTCTATTGAAGGGACAATTGACATTGGAAGGTGTCGCAGCCGCAAACCACTTGCTTATTTCACCCTATGGTCCAATTCGAAATCTTGTCGATCAAGCGTTGCAGCTTCAGGGCTTAAAAAGGAACATACAAACAATCGTGCCCTCGCTTTTTGCGGCGCTCTCCATTGTTGAAAATTCGGACCTTGTGATGACCTTGCCTAGGCGGGCCGCTCAAAACAATGCGCGCCGATTCAGCATTTCTCACAAACCACTGCCAATTGAGGGCGGCACATTCAAACTTCACGCAGTTCGCCATATTAGAGATGCCAATAGCTCCTTGCATATGTGGTTGGTCAAACAATTAGAGGACCTGACATCTATTTGATGCTTCAATCAAATACACAGCATTTGGATTGAGTCCTTTTAAGATAGCGTCTCCCTTAACGGCCATTCATTCGCATACCAGCAACGGATAGATTGGACTCGTAGCGGAAATTCGTAAGGAATTTATTTTGTGCTAAGTTGTCTTGGCCAGCGTCTGATTTGACGACTGGGATGGGAGGGGTGGATCGGAGAAACCACTATGACTATCGAAATCTTACAATGCTTGTCCAGAAACGTACTGCCTAGAATATGAGGCGTATCGTTGGCCAAAAAAGGCCACGCCCACCGCGTCATGTTTGAGCAATAAGAGTTCGTCTTGAAATCGAAAACAACGGCAGGGACTTAGCATTATTTAATACCGCAATAGACAGTAAACTTCGCGGATGCGACTTAGTTAGATTGAAAGTCGCAGATGTCTATGCAGCAAGAACGGTGAAAGAAAGGGCGTCTGTTCTTCAAAGCAAAACTGAGAAGCCAGTTAAATTTGAGCTTTCTGATGGAACCGGAAAGTCATTGAATCTTGGTTGGAAGATGAATTGATGATTGGCTCAGAATATATGTGACCAAGTCGTTTCTACGATCGCCTGCATATATCAACGCGCCAATACGCTAGGCTCGTATACTGTTGGGTTAAATCGATTGGATTGGAACCAAGCGCATATGGCACGCATTCAATTCGAAGAACCACAGTTGTGCAAATATACGGAAAGACAGATAACCTAAGAGCCGCTCAACTGCTTTTAGGTCATACAAAGATGGACAGCACTGTTCGATATCGAAGAGTCGAACTAGAAGATGTATAAGCAACATCTGAAAGTGTGGACATTTGAGCAATCTGGGGTCGGCAAATCTGCTGGCCTCAAACCTCTGCTATCCCTAAGATTTAATGTCAGCTTATTCGGGCAATCAGTACAAGATTTGCATTTTGACGAACGACAGCAATTCGCCCTTTGCAAACGTTCGTCTGTATCGAATTGAGTTCGACAAAAGTAGCAAACGGACGCGCCTAAACCAACTTGCTTTGGCGGCCACGCGACGGACATTGAAAGCAAAATCACGTTGGTCCTCCAAAGAATGGCCGCTTAAATGAGAACTTGAGGCAACGCCAAAACCTGACTGATCCAGATTTATCGCGTCTGCCAAAAATTAAGGGCAACTTGAATCGGGCGATACTGTATGGTGGCGGAGTCGAAGGGATGCGCACCCTCGAGACGGGTCAACCCGTCTACTCCCCTAGCAGGGGAGCGCCCTCGACCACTCGGCCCCGTCTCCGCTGATCTCTTTATGGGGTGGGTGATTGGGGTGCAAGGGCGATTTTCCGAAGCGAAGCTTGATCTATACGGTCACTGAGTTTTCGTTAGGGATAGCGCGACCAAAACAATTTATCGTTCGCATTCGCCCTCATTCCATCAACAACGGCTTTTCGATCAAAAGCTCTACAAACTCACTTAGAAGCTCTGACCGGTTGGCGACATTTGCTTTTTTGTAGATCCGATTGAGTTGCGATTTGATTGTTGCCTCGCTGGTTCCCCGAATTTCGGCAATCTCAATATTCGGCAATCCTCGAATAGTGAAAAGGGCAACTTCCCTTTCCGATGGGCTTAAGCTCCATTCCACAAATTTCTCATCAATTACAGAAAAGAAGGCGCCTGATGCCACGAGCAGCTGTTGTTCTATGCGTTGCCCCCGTTTCAAGCTTTGCCGAATAAGCATGACGCAAACAATTGTCCCGATTAACAGACCTACACTGGCCGCGATTTGAAGCACTTCACGCCAGAACCACGGAAGCGGCCAAGAGCGTAAACCGAATACCTCAGTTACCAATTCACCCACAAAAAAGGTCGCACAAATAGCTTGCAAACCCAATACCGCGATCAGCGATATTCGTTCTACTAGATGAAATTTCATTTTGTATTATTTGGTGGTTCGGGAACATTGTCCCCGAACCACCCTTGGCAAAATTCCCGATCAAAAATCAACACTAGGGTTGATCCGCTGCCGCAACCGGCGGATCTGCAAGAGGGGTTTCAGCCTCTCGTATCTCCACTTCTTTGGTTGTTGCTTGAGCTTCATCTGACGCACTCCCCCAATTTGATCCGACGTCAGATGAGTCCCGTTCGCGATCACCGAAGCTCACAGTAATGGTGCTAGGCTTCATGATTCGATCAGACAGTATTTCACCAGTTGCCGGAGCCAACACCAGAATACGTTTGTGGCGATTATTCTTGGCGCGAATACGTATGCGGCCCAGAAGCGTTTTTGATGAACCAAGTATTGTATACCCCTGATCTTCCAAATCATCGATTAAAGACTCTGGCGTCCGCAATTGGGTGAATTTCACGTCTGACAGGTCTGCGATGATTGAATGATTCTGAATTTCCTCTGCTAGGACTTTGGGCTGGAAGGGTGTGATGCCCAGCACAAACAGAGCTAATAGGAGAATAAACCGTTTCATATCTTCACTTTACTAGGCCCGCAAAAGCAGGCTCCGACAGACTAGCGTATACGCGTTTAGACGTTTTGTGCCTATCCAACTTAGGTTGTAAACACGTTTAATTCTGCTTTTAGACAAATTTAAGGATAGTCTACCGCTGCAAATTCAGTCCTTGAATAGCCTTGCAAATATAAAAGCGCGGAGAGATCGCCGTGGTTCAAAACGATGTCAGCCTCAGCCTGCACCGCAGGTTTCGCATGAAGTGCGACACCCATTCCTGAACGCTTCAGCATCGGTAAGTCATTTGCTCCGTCCCCCACGGAAATGACCTCATCGGGCCTTAACCCCAAGCGCTGCGTGATTTCGGTTAAAGCTTGAACTTTCGCTGCCTGCCCCAAAATCGGAACGCCCGGCTCGCCTGTCAGTTTGCCATCCGCGCGCAACAATTGGTTTGCCCGATGTTCATCAAATCCCAACTCACTAGCGACAAAAGCGGTAAAGTCGGTGAAGCCGCCCGAAACGAGTGCGGCATAGGCCCCTGTATGTTTCATGGTGGAAAGAAGCATCTTGCCTCCAGGCATGAAGCTGATCCGCTTTTCAATAACCTCGTCAATAATTTCAACCGGCTCATCTTTGAAAAGAGCAACTCGTTCCCGAAGGGCTGAGTCAAAATCAATTTCACCATTCATGGCGCGCGCTGTGATTGATTTACAAGCGTCGCCATGTCCAGCTAAATCAGCCAATTCATCGATACATTCCTGTTCGATCATCGTGCTGTCCATATCGGCAAGCAGAAGTTTCTTTCGACGATTGTC
>CAZRFT010000333.1:0-7292 GCA_964599255.1 uncultured Neptunicoccus sp.
CTTCAACCTCAAGACGCAATTCTGTGAATTTGGGTTAAAAATTTCTAAAGTCTCCGTGCGTTCCTGTAACAAAAAAGCCGCCTCAAAGGGCGGCTTTTTCAACATTCTTTAAGCTGAGCTTACTGTACAGTTTCCAAGTAAGCGATCAGGTTTGCGCGATCCGTTGGCTTTTTCAAACCAGCGAATGACATTTTTGTACCAGGCACATACGACTTTGGTTTTTCCAAAAATGCATCAAGTGCCGCCGCATCCCAAACACCGCCAAGACCCGCCATGGCTGGTGAGTAGGCAAATTCTGTAATCGCACCAATTTCACGATCAACAACTGCGAAAAGATGTGGGCCTGTGCCGTTTTGACCGGTTTCAAGCTTGTGGCAAGATTTACATTTGCTGAAAACTTTTGCGCCTTTTTCTACATCGGCAGAGGCCAACAATTCTTCTAGGCTTGGGCCATCTTCGGCTGGACCGCTTTCTTCGTCGGAAGCGACAGCATAAATCGAAGCGGGATTGAGGGATGCTTTTTCATCGCCGTGGTGTTCATCGCCATGACCACCGTGATCGCCGCCGCTCATATAAAGTGAATCGGCCGCTGTAACTGTTAGCAAATATACCAAAAGAGCCCCACAAGTTGCGCCGACGATTTTGGTGATCTCCATTGTATCCATTGGAGTGCCTACCTTTTCTTTACTACGAATCTTGCCGACTTCTACCCCCTTCCCTAAAGGGTTTGCAAGCTGTAGAAGCGCGACCATTCGACCCGTCTAGAGAGTGTAATTTTTATGGCCAATTCGAAGCAAATCGTCGCGTTCCAAGGTGTTTTGGGTGCCTATTCGCACCAAGCCTGTTTTGAGGTGTACCCAGATGCGGAAGTGTTGCCATGCAAGACTTTTGAAGGCGTGATCGAAGCTGTGCGCGATGGGCGTGCTAATCTTGCGATGCTGCCTGTTGAAAACTCGACCTATGGACGTGTTGCTGATATTCATGCGCTTTTGCCCGATAGCGGGCTTCATATCATTGGCGAGCATTATGTGCGCGTTCATATCAACGTACTGGCTGTGCCGGGCACAAAGCTGGACGAAGTTAAGACGGCCATGAGCCACACGGTTTTGTTGGGCCAGTGCCGTGCGTTTTTGAACGAACATGGTATCGAATCCATCACAGGTGCTGATACAGCGGGTTCCGCTGAAGCAGTGGCAGAGGCGGGCGATAAAACCACGATTGCGCTAGCGTCTGAAATGGCTGGAAAAATCTATGGGCTGGAAGTGCTAAAGCGCCATATCGAAGATCAGTCCCATAACACGACCCGTTTCTTGGTTATGGCCCAAGATGCGGCGAATGTTGCAAAAGACGTTCCTGCAAAAACCACCTTTGTCTTTCGGGTGCGTAATATTCCAGCCGCGCTTTATAAGGCGATGGGGGGATTTGCGACAAATGGCGTGAATATGGTGAAACTCGAAAGCTATATGGTGGACGGTTCGTTCACGGCCACGCAATTTTATTCCGACATCATCGGGCATCCTGAAGATCCCGCGGTTGCGCGTGCAATGGAAGAGTTAGAATACTTTACGACGCATTTGAAAATTTTGGGCGTCTACCCAGAAGCAAAAATCGCCGACTAACCCTGAAGGTATCGGGTCTCTACCGTTCTTGCAAAACCATTCAGGCGTTTTCGAAGGCGTTTTTCGAGTGTGCGCTGGGCAAGGCGTGCTGATTGCAGGATCAAGCGGGCCGATATCGACTGCGCAGCGGGATCAATGCGGCTCACCAATCTGGTGGTGGTGCGATCAAGGCTGATCACCTCCACTTCCATTTGGGTGATCATGTCCTTGGATCGGACTTCATAGCCCAATTGCTCTTCTTCAACGATATCTTTGAGCTCGATATCGATTACTCGCCTGCGACCGCGCACCTCTCCTTCGATCCGCCAAGACATGCCGGCACCATCTTCTTCTAGATTATCTGTGCGCTCAACGAAGGCACCAGCGGCAAGGATATAGTTTTCTAGGGCCGCGAAATCAGTGACTTGGCGATAAACGAAGTTGATCGGTGCTTTGATATCGGTTTCAGCGGTAAAAGCCATTTTTCAAGATTCTTCCTTTGGTCCCCTAAAAAATATCATTAAGGTCGTTAACCATATCTTTCAACCATGCCTCAATTAACACATAGGCAATAGAGCCCGGGCGCGCAGGTATAACGGGGGGTATTTCCATAATTTTTGCAGCAATTAGCTCTTCGCGTGAAATCCAAATTGCGTCCTCAAGCTCCACTGGATCCACATCCAATTCATTGTCGATCGCTTCGCCTATACAACCCAGCATTAGCGAACTTGGATAGGGCCAAGGCTGAGATAAAAGATAGCGAACACGACCGACCTTTATGCCTGCCTCCTCCATGACTTCGCGCCGAACGGCCATTTCGATTGTTTCGCCAGGTTCCATGAAGCCCGCCAAACAAGAATACATTCTTTCAGGCCAGCCAGGGGATCGACCCAGCAGGAGCTTATTTCCGTAAGTGATCAACATGATCACAGAAGGGTCAGTGCGCGGGAAATGAGGTGTTTTGCAGCTTGGACAGTTACGTTGCCATCCTGCTTTTGCCAATTCGGATGGCTCGCCACATTTTGCGCAGAACATATGGGCATTGTGCCAATGGAAGAGTGCTTTGGCAGAAGCCGCCCATTCAGCAAATTCGGCTTGCAATGCGCCCATTGCAAAGCGCGCATCGTTAAAGATCGATCCATCAGGAGCGAGAGGGTGTTCAACAATGCTTTGGTCAAAGAGCGGATTACCCGATACGTCTGGTAATTCATCCGGCGTCCAATTGGAAATATCGGTTGCGTAAATATGACTGCCGCTTTCCAGTCCCAAAAATATTTGCAAGTGTGGATTTTTGAGCATTGGATGATCGATTTCGACAAAAACCAACCCCTGCATCTGAGCGTCTACTAAGGGGCGAGATCGCCAAAAAACAATCGATTTGGCGTTTTTGCGCCCTTGTTTTAGCGCTTCTGCATCGCCTCTTAAATAGTCTGCGCGATCAATTTGGGTGCCCACAAATCCTAAATCTTGTGACATATCTTTTACCTAAGCTCGTCTTGCAATGGGCTATAGGGTGATTTATCTAAAGCGTCGAGAGGTTGGCGCGGACAAGCAGTTCGCCAACCCGGTCAGGTCCGGAAGGAAGCAGCCGTAACGAATTTTCGTTTGGGTCGATGTCCAACCTCTCACTTAGCTACCAATTTCTCCTTCAGTCATAACTATGCTCTTTGGCGATTCAATGGTGGCGAAAGGGAAGTGGCCTTCAAATTCAAATCGATTGAAGTCTATTTCCGCGACAACATTATGACCAAAATTGTGGCAGACAACATGTTGGGTTGCCGCAGATGAAAGTTCACCAAGAACAAATCGAAATCCGTTTTTTGCCGCCAGTTCATGCGTTTCTTGGCGCAGTTTTTTGTAAACCCCTAAACCTCTGGCGGCGGGATCGACGACACCCATATCGACAAGCAGCGCGTCACCTTTGAGCACTTCGCGGTAATCCGCATATTGAGCAGAGAGGTCATCGCCTATCGCAATAAGGGGTTCAAATTTTTTTGGGACGGACCTTGGATTGCTGATGCTTTTCCAATCTGTTGTCACCATAACGCCCAACAATTTCCCCGTAGCCCCATCGCGCGCTTCTAGTGAATATCCTAGCGCAATCATATCCTTGAACGAGGGCCATAGATAATCTGTGTATTCAGCCAATCCAATTCCCAACGCTTGGTGAAGGGTGCTTCCGCCGATGAAGGTTTTTGTAGCTAAGGCAAAACATTCCTCAATCGTTGCCTCTGTTATTGAAGCGACATGGACGGCTTTAGTGTTTTTGTGGTTAGGCTTGGTCAAACAGGGCGGCCTTCTGCGCTTTGGTCATGTCGGAACGTTTTGCCAGAACGCGTCCAGATTCGTCAAAAAATGGGTTTGCCTTCAATTTTCCAGTAATCATGGCACGTAGTGTCCGTGTGATCACGCGCCCCACAAGATTCATGCCGCCCCAAGCCCCATTTGGTTGTGGGCGTTCATTTTTGGGCAGATCGTCGCAAAAGGCATAATACCGAACGGGCCCGAGTACCTCTTTGTCATCAATATTTTCCGCCAGAATGCTGACGAATGGGGGCTTTGGTTTGCCAAGTGTTAGCCAAAGCGGTGTGTCACAGCAGGAAGCATACCAGCGCAGTGGCCCTTTCTGAGTTAGAACGACAGTACGAAGCTCGGCCAGCCCCTGTTTGATATCCATTGTTGCAGGAAGTGTTTGCACCAAATCCACAAATCCATCTGGGTCGATATGCGATTGCCCGTGGCCACTCAAGCGAGCGAATGCGCGGCAAGAACGACATCTGCACTTAAGATGAGTGAAATTTCGCGGGGACAATAAATTTATTGCGCCGTTCACTTTGCCGCATTTGCAGGATATGCCAACTTCACGCATTTTCTTTTCCCTTTTTCATCAGCGTAGCGTGTTGTAGCGGGCTTTGTATATTTAGTTTTCCAAAAGACTGAATTTCCTAAAATCCGCGCTAGCATTCAGGTGGTCGAATCCGTATTCTTGTCCCGTTATGAGGAAGAGCGCATGAGCAGCGAGCAACAAGCCTATCAGGTCTTGGCACGCAAATACCGGCCCCAAAGTTTCGCTGATCTAATCGGTCAGGACGCCATGGTGCGCACGCTGAAGAATGCGTTTGAATCCGATCGGATTGCACATGCTTTTGTCATGACTGGCGTGCGTGGCGTTGGCAAAACCACCGCTGCGCGGATCATCGCAAAGGGAATGAATTGTGTTGGACCCGATGGTAACGGCGGTCCAACGGTTGAGCCATGTGGTAAATGTGAACCCTGCAAAGCCATTGCAGAGGGACGCCATGTCGACGTGATGGAAATGGATGCCGCAAGCCGAACGGGCGTAGGCGATATTCGTGAAATTATTGATTCCGTTCACTACGCAGCGACATCTGCGCGGTTTAAAATCTACATCATCGACGAGGTGCATATGTTGTCGACCAACGCGTTTAACGCGTTGCTCAAAACCCTCGAAGAGCCACCTGAACATGTTAAGTTTATTTTCGCGACTACTGAAATTCGCAAAATTCCAGTAACGGTCTTATCGCGCTGCCAGCGCTTTGATTTGCGCCGTATCGAGCCCGAAGTGATGTTGGCGCATTTGAAAAAGATAATCGAAGCGGAAGGGGCCGCGGTTGCTGATGATGCGCTTGCGCTTATCACACGTGCAGCCGAGGGGTCTGTTCGCGATGCGTTGTCGCTTCTTGATCAAGCCATTGCGCATGGTGCGGGCGAGACGAGTGCCGATCAGGTGCGTGCGATGCTGGGCCTTGCGGATCGTGGGCGTGTCTTTGACCTTTTTGATATGATCATGCGGGGCCAAGCGGGAGAGGCGATTAATGAGCTTTCAGCTCAATATGCAGACGGCGCTGATCCTTTGGCCGTTCTTCGGGACTTGGCCGACATCACGCATTGGATTTCGGTCATCAAAATTTCCCCGCAAGCGGCTGATGATCCGACGATAGCGCCTGATGAGCGGGATCGTGGATCGGCAGCGGCGTCAGACCTGCCGATGCGCAGCCTTAGTCGCATGTGGCAAATGTTGCTAAAAGCGCTTGAGGAAGTTTCCAACGCGCCAAATGCCATGATGGCCGCCGAAATGGCCATCATTCGTTTAACGCATGTTGCTGATCTGCCAAGCCCAGAAGATCTAGTACGCAAATTGCAAGCGAGCGGCTTCGAACCTTCAAGCCCACCCCCAAGTGGCGGCAATGGCGGTAGCCAAAATGTGACTGCATCGAACGCGCCACCGGTGGGTTCGGCGGATGGATCAGCCTTCACGGGGCCAACGGCAATAGTTCAAGGAAGCGGTGCAACAGCTTTGCAGGCGGCACCCAATGCCGATGCTTTGGCGCGCTTTCAGCAATTTGAAGATGTGGTTGCCTTGATCCGCGCACGTCGCGATTTGAAGCTGCTTCATGAAGTAGAGACCTATATTCGATTGGCGAGCTACACACCTGGCCGCATTGAGTTTCAACCGACTCAAGACGCACCCAGGGATCTTGCCCAAAGGTTGTCGAAAGCATTGCAGATATTTACAGGACAGCGCTGGGGCGTAAGTCTGGTGAATGAAGGGGGCGGGGCGACGCTTGCGGAAAAGAAATCCGCCGCACGCGATGATCTTCATGCAAAGGTTAAGGAGCACGCGCTGGTGAGAGCAGTTTTTTATGCTTTCCCAGAAGCGGAAATTCGGGATGTTAAGTCGTTAGATGAATTGATCTCTGGCGAAGAAGTCCTAGCTGAAGCAGAAGAAGATGATGACTGGGATCCGTTTGAGCAGGAGTAGAAGATGTTAAAAGGCCTTGGTGACATGGCGGGCATGATGGCGAAAGCCAAAGAGATGCAAGCCAAGATGGAAGAGATGCAGGAAAAAATGGCAGATATGGAAGCCGAGGGCGAAGCGGGTGCTGGCCTTGTCACGGCCAAAGTATCTGGCAAAGGCGTTGTGACCGCACTCAGCATCGACCCATCAATCTTTCAGCCTTCTGAAAAAGAAGTGGTCGAGGACTTGATCATTGCGGCCATCAAAGATGCGCGAGAAAAAGCAGACCGACTGGCCGCCACCGAGATGGAAAAAATGACCGAAGGTTTGGGTCTTCCTCCTGGAATGAAACTGCCGTTTTGATCCCATGTCGGGCTCTAAAGAAATTGAACAATTAATCGCGTTAATGGCGAAACTACCTGGATTGGGTCCACGCTCGGCGCGGCGTGCGGTTTTGCAGCTAATTAAAAAGCGCGATATCCTATTAAGCCCGATGTCAGATGCAATGTTTCGCGTCGCGCAATCTGCACGTGAATGCCAGCAATGCGGAAATATTAGTGGCAGCGATGTTTGCGATATTTGCCAGGACCCAAAACGAAAAAATGGGCTGCTTTGTGTGCTTTCTGATGTAAGTGATCTTTGGGCGATGGAACGTACGGGACTTTTCAAGGGTCAGTATCATGTTCTGGGCGGCACACTTTCCGCGCTGGATGGTGTTGGACCCGAGGAACTTAATATTCCGCAACTTGTTGACCGCGTCGAAAAAGAAGAAGTGACAGAGGTTATCTTGGCGCTAAATGCAACCGTGGATGGTCAAACCACGGCGCATTATATCGCCGAACAATTGGAAAAACTGGATGTCAAATTAAGCTCTTTGGCCCAAGGTGTACCGATAGGGGGCGAACTCGACTATCTCGACGATGGCACCATCGCAG
>CAZRFT010000334.1:0-23123 GCA_964599255.1 uncultured Neptunicoccus sp.
ATCAATCCGATCATAACAAACTCGCCTGAACGAAAACGCAAAGATTGCGGGCGCGTGACACGAAAGCGGAACAATCGGTCCGTGTAATGCTCAACTTCGGTGACCGTTTGCGCATCTGGCAAAACTGGCGTGGCTTGGCTCATTTTAGGTATCTCATTCATATCGAATTTCCGTGGGCTTCTAGATTTGGGAGAGGAGCTTGTCTATTGGATAGTTTGTTGAAGACGTGCGCGGTAGTCATGTTCCTGCCAGTCAGCTCGAAACAACCATTCTGGCTCTGGTTGCCGATCCGCAAGATCATCAGAAATTTCAACTTCGTCATAACCAGAGCGACGTGCCATTGCATATTGATCGGACAAAACATGGCCATAAGCGCGAAGGCGACCGCGATATCCAAGCAGACGTAGATGACGGGCAAGGGTGAAACCGCGCCCATCATGGCTAGATGGAAAAGCGATGCGGATCATTGCCGCCTCGTTAAAGAAGGGTTTAAGAGTTTCGGGATCGGCTGTATTTGGCATGTCGATGGCGTAGCCTGGTTCGCGATCTTGATCCAAGACATTGGTGTCATCCCAAGCTTGAAAGCCGTCTGTCCAGTTGTCCTTTTCAAACCCTTTATCTGTTACAATGATGCTCATGGTGCAGCTCTTTCTATTTTTCCGTTGGCACCTATATGGATGCCGCATTCTGCTTTGGATTTTCCTGACCAGCGACCGGATCGAGGATCTTCGCCAGCCGACACCTTTCTTGTGCAAACCTCTGGCGCGCAACCAATGGAAGGGTAACCCTTTTCGACTAGGGGATGGCGCGGCAGACGATTGTTAAGGATGTAGTCCTGCAGATCTTGAGGGCGCCAATGGGCAAGGGGATTGATTTTTAATCGCAGGTCATTTTCGTTTTCGAATTGATCAATCGACGCTCGGCTGTCGGCTTGGAAGCGTTTGCGCCCTGTGATCCAGCCATCAAACTCCAGTAATGCTTTTTGCAAAGGCACGACTTTGCGCAATTGGCAACACTGATCAGGTGCGGCAAGATGTAAGCGTCCAAACGGATCGGCCTTTTTAATGGCTTCTTTTTCTGCGTGGATGACGCGCACATCTTCAAGCCCCAATTGTTCGGCTAAGTCTTGCTGGTAAGCGAGTGTCTCCGCAAACAACATTTCAGTATCAATAAATAAGATCGGAAGATCTGGCTTGATCAAAGACACCATATGCAAAAGCACAACCGATTCAGCACCGAAGGAGCTGACCAAAGCGATCCGTCCCAGACGATCATCCTGCAACACCCATTGCAGGGTCGGGATAACCGCATGGTTCTGGTAGGTCGTATTTAAATGATCGACCTTATCTTGAACCGAAGGGAAGGGAGCTTCGAAAGGCATTATTCTGCTGCGATTTGTTGCTCTGGATAGAGCGCTGCTTTGAAGGGCTCGATACCTGTGCGTTTATAAGCGTCCAAGAAAGTCTCTGATGGATCTTGGCGCAAATCCAGATAGGCATAAATGAGACGCTCAATCGCAGGGACGATCTCGTCATAGGCAAATCCAGGGCCTGCACGTTCACCAATTACCGCATCCTCAGTTCCGTCACCGCCCAAAGTGATTTGGTAATTTTCGACGCCCGCACGATCCAAGCCCAAGATCCCGATATGGCCGACGTGATGGTGCCCACAGGCATTGATGCAGCCAGAGATTTTGATTTTTAGCGGTCCAATATCTTCTTCAAGTTTCAATTCTTCAAACCGAAGCGCGATGTCCTGGGCAACAGGAATTGAACGTGCTGTTGCAAGTGCACAGTAATCCATGCCGGGGCAGGCGATTATGTCAGATATCATCCCGATATTTGCGGTGGCAAGTTCGGCAGCTTTAAGCCCCTTATAGATGTCATAAAGATTCGATTTATGAACATGCGGCAGGATAACGTTCTGTTCGTGGCTAATACGCAATTCATCATGCGCGTAGGTTTCTGCCAAATCCGCCATCGCGCGCATCTGCCCGCTTGTTGCATCCCCAGGGGTTTGCCCATGTTTTTTGATGGAGATGGAAAGGATTGTGTAACCATCCTGTTTATGTGCAGAGGTGTTTGTATCTACAAAAGAACGGAACGCTGGATCGGATTTATAAGCTTCTTCGAAGCCATCAAGCGGCGCATCAATATATTCAGGTGGCGCAAAGGCGGCTTTGATTTCCTCAAAAAGAACTTGGTCGTATCCGCCAAAAGCTAACTTTTGCAACTTAAAGCGTTCTTCGACTTGGGCGCGGATTTCATCAATGCCGTGTTCATGGACCATAATTTTGATCCGCGCTTTGTATTTATTATCGCGACGTCCCAGCGTGTTATAAACCTGAAGCACGCTTTCAAGATAGGGGAGCAAATCTTCTTGGGGCAGGAACTCACGTAGCGCCTTGCCAATCATGGGGGTTCTGCCAAGGCCGCCACCAACAAGGACCTTATAGCCGACCTCGCCGTCCTTTTTGACAATTCGAAGCCCAATATCATGGGCTTTTGTCACTGCGCGGTCATTTTCTGATCCCGTAACTGCAATTTTGAATTTACGCCCTAAAAAGGCGAATTCTGGATGATCCGTTGACCATTGACGAAGTAGCTCTGCAATGGGGCGGGGATCTTCGATCTCGTCCTCCGCTGCGCCTGCAAAATGGTCAGCGGTTACATTGCGGATACAATTACCACTGGTCTGGATGGCGTGCATTTCAACGTCAGCAAGTGCATCAAGGATATCTGGTACATCTTCGAGCTTTGGCCAGTTATATTGGATGTTCTGGCGAGTTGTGAAATGCCCATAACCCTTGTCCCATTTATCGGCAATCATCGCGAGCTGACGCATCTTTTTAGAGGTCAAAGTGCCGTAGGGAATTGCGACGCGCAGCATGTAGGCATGAAGCTGAAGGTAAAGCCCGTTCATCAAGCGCAGGGGCTTAAATTCATCTTCTGTTAACGCGCCCGAAACACGGCGTTCTACCTGAGCTCTGAATTGCGTTACGCGCTTGTTTACAAAGGCGCGATCAAAATCATCATAGCGATACATTATACCTGCTCCTGCTTGCCATGTGGGTAATTAGAGGGGCCGCGGGTCCGGAATTCTTCGCGAAAATGCGTTGGTACAGGTGCGTCACCCTCAAGTGCTGCATCTGCTAGATAGGGCCCAACCGCGACATCGGGCTGGCGCTTTGCAGCATCAAGCGCCGCTATTGCTTCCAGTTCGTCATCAAAAAGCTTCGCATCTTTATGCGCGCGCACCCAGTCGCCCGTGGCGGACCAATAAATTACATCGCCCTCTAACAGATGATTGGCAGTAAGTACCTTGGGCGTAAACGCGCGCGCCATGTTGTATTCCTCAAGAAAATTTTCTTACAAATGGCATTGAGAAGAAAAAAATTCTATAATAAGACGGTATAACATCACTATTTAAGAACAAAATGCTAGATTGTGGTGCAAACTCAGGAAAATTACCATGCTAGACAAGATAGATCGAAACATTTTACGCGCGCTTCAGGATGATGCAGGCCAATCCTTGGATGATATCGCAAAAAAAGTCGGTGCCTCGAAGACGCCGGTGTGGAATCGCATCCGAAAATTACGTGAAAATGGCTTTATCAAAGCCCAAACGGTGGTACTTGATGCCGAAAAGCTTGGGCTAGAGGCATGTTTCTTTGTCCTTATTCGCACCTCTGAGCATGACGCAAGTTGGCAAGAAAAATTTCTAACAGCACTTCTTCAAAGAGATGAGGTGCTTGAGGCGCATCGTCTGGCGGGCGAAATTGACTACATTCTGAAAGTCAGGGTAGCTAACGCCAAAGCCTATGACGAATTTTATCAGGCGCTCATTTCTGAGGTGAAAATCTTCAATGTAACCGCGCTTCTGTCCATGGAGGAAATCAAGGCGAGTATGCGCTTGCCAGTCTAGTTGAAAACCAATTTGAAACACACGAGCTGGCTAAAAGGCTAGTGCCAAGTTATTTTTCGTCTTTTGCTCGCTCTGCCATCTTGCGCACCAACACCGTTCGAAGATCATGCATCGCCATCAGCAATTTCTCTGAAAAGGTATCGATCTCTTCATCTGTTGCCTTTGATTGAACCCACTGGGTTGTCAGGTTCAGATGATCGATTGCGCGGTGAATGTCATCAGTTTGACGCGTTTTCAGCACTGACTGGCGTTCTAGAATCCATTCTTCGATTTGAGCTTCTTCCTCCGGTGTGGGGGGCGTATCACCTTGCCCTCGAAACTCGCCTTTGGAAATATTCACAACTGCGATCTGACTAACGTCCAGACGGCCATGTTGATTTTCGATATCAACGCGGAAAACAGCCGCGCCATTTTCTTTGACACGAAAATAAAGATTATCTGGTTTTTCTATCATTCGCTTAGGCTTTCGCAGAAACTTCTAATGCGCGCACAAGCTTCTTGCAATTTTTCTTCCGATTCCGCGTAAGACACGCGAAACGCAGGCGAAAGGCCAAAGGCAGAACCAAAAACAACCGCGACACCTGTCGCCCGCAATAGCGACATGCAGAACGTCTCGTCGCTATCAACGATGGTTCCATCGGGCAACTTTTTTCCAATAATATCCTCAATAGATGGATACACATAAAATGCGCCTTCAGGTTTTGGACAAGATATGCCGTCGATCGCATTCAATTCTTTAAGGACAAGATCACGGCGTTTTTCGAAAATCGGTGTGGATTTTTTAATGTAGTCCTGTGGGCCATCAAGGGCTTCGATCGTTGCGATCTGTGCAATGGCATTTGGGTTCGACGTCATTTGACTTTGAACGGCCGTCATTCGTTTAATAAGCTCAGCTGGTCCGCCCGCATATCCAATACGCCAACCGGTCATCGCATAGGCTTTTGATACGCCGTTAACGGTTAGACAGCGTTCATAAAGTTCAGGCTCGACCTCTGCTGGCGTACAAAACTTGAAATCATCATATGCCAAATGTTCGTACATATCGTCTGACATGATCCAAACATGGGAATTATCCATCAAGACGTCGGTCAGAGCCTTCAATTCATCCCATGAATATCCCGCTCCTGTTGGGTTGGAAGGCGAATTGAAAATTAACCATTTGGTCTTGGGTGTAATTGCGGCGACAAGGCTTTCAGGCGTCATCTTGTAGCCGTTTTCGGGCTTTGTGGGGACTATTACGGGGACGCCCCCACAAAGCCCGACCATGTCAGGATAAGAGACCCAGTAGGGAGCTGGAATAACAACTTCATCGCCTGGATTTACACTGGCCATCAACGCATTCATTAAGACTTGTTTTCCGCCTGTCGAAACAATGATCTGCTCATTGGTGTAGTTTAGAGTGTTGTCGCGTTGAAATTTGCGCGCAATCGCTGCTTTGACTTCTGGAAGCCCGCCTGGCGGGGTGTAGCGCGTATAGCCATCATCAATCGCTTTTTTTGCGGCTTTACCGATATTTGATGGCGTATCAAAATCGGGCTCACCCGCTGAAAGCGCGATAATATCTTTCCCTTCGGCCTTTAACTCTGCGGCAAGGGTCGACATTGCGATTGTCTGCGATGGTTGAAGCGAAAGCACACGATCAGACAGAATGGACATAATTTCAAAATCCCAACTACATTTGCCCTTGATATTTCAAAGCAATTCAAGGCACGCAAGCGAAATGGAAGAATATGAAACAAGATTAAAAAGACTGCGCTTGCGTTCATGGCGTCGTGGGATGAAAGAGATGGACCTGATACTGGGTCAATTTGCTGATAAAAATCTTGCAGACCTTTCTCTTGCCCAACTCGACGCACATGAAAGCCTTATGGAAGAAGCCGATTCAGATCTTTATGCATGGATATCGGGTCGGGAAACGCCGCCCGCCAGTCACATTAACGCCGTAGAGTTGATCTTAAATTCAAGACAGGATTGATCCAGCGCCAATCAATTTTTGAAAATTAACCGCTTCTTTTCTCTTTTACGGCAAAACAATTCCTGAGCAGAATGGCGGAGATCAAAATGAGCATTGAACCACGGCTGGAGGATCAGTCGGGCCTTATCGGTGAAAATAACTTTCTCACTGATTATCTGGACACGCTTTCAAAGGTAGAGCGTCTTCATCGCCTCCTTTTGGATGTTATAAAAGATGAATTTGAACGTCTGGGAATTTTAGAGATTAACTCCGTCCAGGCGTTGCTCTTGTTCAATATCGGAAACCATGAGGTAACCGCAGGAGAATTGAAAAGCCGCGGCTATTATCAAGGCTCCAATGTCTCGTACAATTTAAAAAAGTTGGTCGAAACGGGCTATATGCACCATAAACGGTGTGAAATTGACCGACGCGCCGTCCGTGTAAAATTAACAGAAAAAGGACAGGAAATCCGCAAAACGGTTGCAGAGCTATTTGAGCGTCACGCAGTTGGAATGCATGAAAAATCCATTGTCGAACATAATACAATACGTGAAATCAATCACTCGCTCCACCGAGTAGAGCGGTATTGGGCGGATCAAATCCGGTATATTTATTAACGAAGTACACAAAATCGTAACCGAAAATCACTTCGCGTTGCGACAAAAAGGCCTATACAGAAATCACCAAAAGCGAGTAAACGACTAAAAACGCTTACCTTGTCAAAAGGATTGGTTCCTGTGCAGTCCAAATATACATCTGCGGTAGATAAAGCACTAAACACTCTTCATGACGAAGGGCGCTATCGCTATTTCCAGGATATCAGCCGTATTCAAGGCGACTTTCCTAAGGCACGGTGGGTAGGCGCCGATGGCCAAGAAAAGCAAATCACTGTTTGGTGCGGGAATGACTATTTGGGGATGGGTCAACATCCCAAAGTGATTGCGGCGGCTGAAAAGACAATCACGGATGCAGGCGTAGGATCAGGTGGGACCAGAAATATTTCGGGCAACACCATTTACCACAAAGCCCTAGAAGCTGAAATTGCAAGTCTTCATGGTAAAGAAGGGGCGTTACTGTTTACATCTGCATTCAATGCCAATGAGGCAACACTCTCGGTTTTGCCAAAATTTTTCCCGGGCATTCACATTATTTCAGATGCTTTGAACCACGCATCGATGATTGCTGGCATTCGAAATTCGGGGGCTCAAAAGCACATCTTCCGCCACAATGACGTAGCCCACCTAGAAGAAATTCTAAGATCAATTCCAGCGGAAGCTCCTAAAGTTATCGCTTTTGAATCGCTTTATTCGATGGACGGAGATTTCGGACCTATCGCAGAAATTTGCGATTTGGCTGAGAAATACGGAGCGCTTACATATCTTGATGAGGTGCATGCCGTTGGTCTTTATGGGCCAAAGGGTGCCGGTGTCGCCGCAAAATTTGGTCTGTCTGACCGCATCGATGTGATTAACGGTACATTGGCAAAAGCATTTGGCGTTATCGGCGGCTATATCGCAAGCTCAAGTGCTTTTGTGGATGCGGTTCGGTCCTATGCGCCGGGATTTATCTTCACCTCCTCTTTGCCGCCCGCAATGGCGGCGGCAGCGACGGCGTCCATTCAGCACCTGAAAGAAGATGATGCTCTTCGACGTGAACATCAAGAGAAGGCAGAATTGCTAAAGACGCGTTTCCGTGCGCTCGGGCTTCCTGTGCTTGATCATGGTAGTCATATCGTACCTGTGATGATTGGCGATCCTGTGAAATGTCGAATGATTTCAGAGATGTTGTTGAATGATCATGACATTTACGTCCAACCTATTAATTTCCCCACCGTCCCCCGCGGGGAAGAGCGTCTTCGCTTCACACCATCGCCTGTGCACAGTCCAAAACAGATCGATGAACTGATCCATGTGATGGATAAATTATGGGGCATGTGCGAATTGTCTCGGCTGAAAAACACCGCTTAAGCTCTTAGGGCCGAAAAACACATATCGTCTTCTCAAAATTATGCTATGTTATCCACAGGTTAGAGTGGCGATCACGAATCACTCAACTTGGGAAAAGGTTTCACTGGGGTATCCACCGTGCTGGATTCGGATAATAGCGAGATAGAGCTTGAGGGCTTCGATTCATTCGAACTAACCCTCGGCGATAAGATGCGCGGAGAACGCGCAACCTTGGGAAAATCACTATCTGACATTTCAGAAGAATTAAAAATCCGCAAAGAATTCCTTTCCGCGGTTGAGGACTGCGATCTAAACGGATTTCCTTCGCCCAGTTTTGCGGCCGGTTACGTTCGCTCCTACGCGGAATATTTGGGTCTGTGCCCAGATGAATGCTATTTACAGTTTTGCAGGGAAAGCGGCTTTACCGGACTGCAATCTCAATTTTCCGAAGAAGTGACGAACAAACCGGCAAAGAAGAACAAAGAGACTTTGCTGGATGAGCCGTTTTTGAATCCTTACCTTAATAAGAAATCGCTCGATTATGGGCTGATGTCCAAGGTGAGCGGAAATATGATCGCGTCTATTGCAACATTGACGCTGTTTCTGGGTGGCTTGGGCTACCTGGGCCACAGCATGCTCAAAGAAGTTCAGCGCGTAAGTTTTGCTCCTGTAAATAATACAGTCAGTTCCCTTCAATCGCCAACTGTGTTGCCGCAACCGGTTGCTACGGCGGAAATTGTAACGCCAGAAGAAAACGACCAAAAATTGGCCGAGCTCTATCGCCCAACCAGTTTAGAGACACCAATTTTAACCCCTCGCGTTGGCCCAATTTCTAATATCAATCCAGATGAGTTAGGGATATTTGCCACCGCGAAAGCGGCTGAAGTTGCTGTGGAGGCGCCTGTTGCTACTGAAGCCACAGAAGCCAATCTTCGTATCTATGCGTCAGAACCTGCTTGGGTGCGGGTTTACAATGACAATGGCGCGATCCTGTTTGAAAAAATCCTTAATAAAGGACAAAGCTACGAAGTAACTCAAGGTGACGGGCTAATCCTGCGCGCAGGGAATTCGGGCGCTGTCTATTTTGCCTTAAATGGCGCCTATTACGGCCCCGTTGGAACCGGGGGTTCCGTGGTGGATGACGTCAAATTGCAGGCCGATGGGCTGGATACAATTTACGCAAGAACTGATAAGTTTGATGGGATTGAACTTGAACCACCCGTAAACGCGGAAATAGCTAGCGCTGAGTAAGCCATTGTCCTGTGTGCGGCGCAGGTTTATACCCACCTCAAATCAGCCAGAGTAATTTATGTCTTTGTCCTCTATTCGACCTTGGCGCCATATTGAACGTCGCAAATCGCGGGAAATCCATGTGGGTTCTGTCCCCGTTGGTGGTGATTCACCAATATCGGTGCAATCAATGACGAACACGCTGACCCACGACATCGATGCGACCGTGGCACAAATCAATGCCTGCGCCGATGCGGGTGCGGATATCATGCGGGTAAGCTGCCCAGATCAGGCGTCCACGGCGGCGCTTGGCGAAATTGTAAACCAATCGGCCGTTCCCATCGTTGCTGATATCCACTTTCATTATAAACGCGGGCTAGAGGCTGCAGCGGCCGGTGCTGCGTGTCTTCGTATCAACCCTGGGAATATCGGTTCCTCTGAACGGGTCGCGGAAGTGGTTGCAGCAGCGCGGGATCACAATTGTTCGATACGGATTGGTGTAAATGCAGGGTCGCTAGAAAAACACCTACTCGATAAATATGGAGAACCCTGTCCAGAGGCGATGATCGAGAGCGGTCTGGATCACATACGGATATTGGAAGATCATGACTTTCATGAGTTTAAAATCTCAGTGAAAGCATCAGATGTATTTATGGCAACAGCTGCCTATCAAGGTTTGGCAGATGCCACGGACGCGCCCATCCATCTTGGGATTACTGAAGCAGGGGGATTAACAACTGGCACCGTAAAATCTGCGATTGGTTTGGGTAATTTGCTATGGATGGGAATTGGGGACACCATGCGTGTTTCCTTGTCGGCGGATCCAGTTGAAGAGGTAAAGGCGGGCTTTGAAATCCTTAAAGCGCTTGGTCTTAGACATCGCGGCGTGAACATTATTTCTTGCCCCTCATGCGCACGTCAAGGATTTGATGTGATCAAGACGGTGGAGACGCTGGAGAAGCGATTGGAACATATCAAAACGCCAATTAGTCTTTCGATTATTGGCTGTGTTGTGAACGGACCTGGTGAAGCACTTTTAACAGATATTGGTTTCACCGGAGGCGGCGCAGGATCGGGCATGGTTTATCTAGCCGGCAAAACGGATCACAAGATCGACAACGATGACATGATTGATCATATTGTAGATTTGGTAGAAAAGCGCGCCGCAGAGATTGATACTGAAGGTGCGGATACCTCGGAAGACGCGGCATAAAGTGTGGTTCTACTTCTTTCTAGCTTTTGTTGTCTTTATTCCACTCTGGATTAGGTTTTCACCCAATCCCCCGGATAAATGGCATATCGATCCCAGCCTCGAACAGATCAAAACAGGCCGAAGTTACCAAAAGGCATTTACCAATGTCTTTCTTGAAGCTGGTGATGTATTTTCCGTTGTGCCCGCCCTGAATGATGAAAAGGCCAAAATGATTGCTGGATCGGTGCAGCAGGGATTTGTTACCTTTCTAGTGCGGACCCAGGGAATGGGCTATCCGGACTTCTTATCTGCTAAGCTAGAAAACGACGTGCTCTATGTCTATTCTCGCTCTCGATTTGGGAATGCTTCCGATTGGGGGCGGAACAAACGACGGGTTGTCGCCTGGAAAAATAAATTGGATGCACTCGCCGCTTCTAAGTAGAGCAAACGACTTGACGCCAATCATTCTGATGGGCAATCACGCCTTATGATTGCAGAAGATAAATTAGAACAGATTACACAGCGTTTTGCCTTTCTCGAAGCAAAGATGGCGGATGGATCAGCCGTTGATGAAATTGCCGTCCTGTCAAAAGAATATTCAGACCTTAAACCTGTTGTTGAACAAATCGAAGCCTATCGCCAGCTGGTCTCAGACATTGCAGAAGCGCAATTGATGTTGGATGACCCAGAAATGAAAGCGCTGGCCGAAGAGGAGTTGCCAGCACTGAACGCCGCTCTTCCCAAGGCGGAACACGCCTTACAACTAAGCCTTCTGCCGAAAGATGCGGCTGATGATAAACCTGCGATTGTTGAAATTCGCGCGGGAACGGGCGGGGACGAAGCAGCCCTTTTTGCAGGCGATCTTTTACGGATGTATCAACGCTTTTGTGATGCACAGGGATGGAAATTCGAGATCGTAGAAGGAAGCGAAACAGAGCTAGGTGGGTATAAAGAGGTAATTGCATCGGTAAAAGGCAATAGTGTTTTCGCGAGGCTAAAGTTCGAAAGCGGCGTCCACCGTGTTCAACGTGTTCCCGAAACGGAAAGCGGGGGTAGGGTGCATACCTCTGCTGCGACCGTAGCGATTATGCCTGAAGCAGAGGATGTAGATATTGATATTCCAGCAGGCGACATTCGTCTCGATACCTATCGCTCATCGGGTGCAGGCGGTCAGCACGTTAACAAAACAGATTCAGCGGTTCGTATTACGCATTTGCCTACAGGCATCGTGGTTACAAGCTCAGAAAAATCACAGCATCGCAACCGGGAGATCGCGATGGCTATGTTGAAAACCCGTCTTTACGACGCACAACGCCAAGCCGCTGATCAGGAACGTGCAGAATTGCGCAAAGATCAAGTTGGCTCTGGGGACCGCTCAGAGCGCATCCGCACCTATAATTTCCCGCAAGGGCGCGTAACCGACCATCGGATTAACCTTACCCTCTATAAGCTTGACCAAGTGATGGGCGGGGATTTGGATGAGCTTGTTGATGCGTTAACGGCAGAAGATCAGGCCGCAAAACTGGCTGAATTAAGCTTGTGAGCACAGTTCGAACGCATTTCAACGATGCTGTTGAATACCTCGCGTCCGAGGATGCTAAACGTGAAATAACTTTGCTATTCCGGTCACTCTTGAATTGCACGCTGCTTGATTGGAGCGCAGAGCTCACCGACAATCAGATAAAATCCCTAAACCAGATGGTTGCCAAACGACGACAAGGCGTTCCACTTTCGCATATTTTAGGGAAACGGGCGTTTTGGAAATCAGAATTCGTTGTAACATCAGATGTACTTGACCCACGACCAGATACTGAAACTCTGGTCGAGACTGCGCTAGCACTCTCTGAGCCTAAAAAAATTTTGGAATTGGGTGTGGGAAGCGGGGCATTAATACAATCTCTGTTACTCGAATGGCCGAGCGCGTCAGGGGTTGGGACCGATATCTCAAAAGAAGCATTAGCAGTCGCAAAGAAAAACGCGATTAACCTTGGCGTCTCTAATCGATTAGAACTCATCGAGACTGACTGGTTTAAAGGGGTAAGGGGGCGTTTCGATCTTATTGTGTCCAATCCACCCTATATCTCAATGGATGAATACAAAAAGCTAGATAAAGAGCTGTCATTTGAACCAAAGATCGCCCTGACTGATGATGCCGATGGACTATCGGCTTACCGCACCATTGCGGCCAATTTCAAAAATTATCTAACACCGAATGGGGTACTGCTTCTTGAAATAGGTCATAATCAGGCATCTTTGGTAAAAGAAATTTTCAGCGACCAAGGACACGACGATATGAAAATCTTGAAAGATATCAATGGGAAAGATCGCGTTGTTAAAGTGAAACCCAATTAATAAAAAATCAAAAAACGAGGCCCAGATACTTGTAATCTCCGAACCGGCTTCGTATAAACCCACTATCAGCTTTAAGGAAAGCTGACCATGCGGCTAGAAACATGAATGTTTCAGCACCATCTCCAAAGCAGGAAAATTGGATCAGATGAGATCATCGAATAAATCACGTTCTAGGAACAAAAATAATAACCGTCGTTATAACCCTGGCAATGTTGTTAATCGCGTATTCGACAGCTCTGGTCCTGAAGGCAAAGTTCGGGGCACGCCCCAGCAAATAATTGATAAATATCAAGCACTTGCGCGTGATGCTCAGCTTTCCGGTGATCGTGTAGCATACGAGAATTTCCTTCAACATTCTGAGCATTATTCAAGGCTATTAAGTGATGCGCAGCGCGAAATTGCAAAGCGTAAAGAACAACAAACGAAGCAAAAACAGGAACAAGACGATAAGGCTGAGGCGGCTGTAGAAGTGCCAGATGAACAGCCTAGAGTCGACGAACCCACTGAAAATGAAAGTGGTTTGGTTGAAACCCCTGAAAGTGATGCCGACAGTACGCTTGTTGAAACGGCGGAATCTTAGAACTTAAGCAAAAGCGATAGTTTACAAAAAGCTTGCAAATCGATTTCTTCTGGACGCGCGGTTGGCTGAATGCCCGCTTCCTGCAAAATATCTTCAATCTCGCTGTGAAACCCCTTTAGGCTCGCGCGAAGCATTTTGCGCCGCTGTCCGAAGGCTTGGGTCGTGATTTTACTAAATGTTGGAAGATCAGCCTCGTAGCGGTAGGTTGGCAAAGCCTCAATGTGAACCACGGCAGATGTCACCTTTGGAGGCGGTACAAAGGCTGTTGGCGGGATCTCCAGCTTGATGCGCGCATCAGCCCGCAAGGACGTCAAAAGCGCCAGGCGCCCGTAGTGTTTTGTGCCGACCGGAGCCACAATCCGTTCCGCGACCTCTTTTTGAAACATCAGCGTTAACGAATGCCAAAAGGGTGGCCATGTAGGTTGTTCTAGCCAGTTTGTGAGCAACGCCGTGCCTATATAATAGGGAAGGTTTGCCACAATTTTTATTGGTGACTGCAAAAACTCTGTTGGTTCCAATTTCATTGCGTCGCCGTAAACAGCTTCAAATCTTCCATCTGAAGCAATTTCGATTTCGTTAAGGGCGCCGCGTACACGCTCATCCTTTTCGATAGAAACAACGCGCCGCGCCCCTTCCATCAATAATCCGCGCGTAAGCCCACCTGGACCTGGGCCGACTTCCAGCACGTCAAAATTGCTCAAATCTCCGGCTTGCCGCGCAATCTTGCTGGTTAGGTTTAGATCCAGTAGGAAATTTTGTCCTAGTGACTTTTTCGCGCGTAATTCATGGGTATTAATCACATCGCGCAGGGGGGGGAGCGTAGATATTTTATCCAATATTCTGCGCCATCTTATGAGCTAGCTTTATCGCATTAATCAGGCTTTTGGGATTGCCACGATTGGTTCCGGCTAAATCATAGGCGGTACCATGATCGGGTGAGGTTCGAATGAAGGGCAACCCAAGGGTCACGTTAACCCCACCGTGAAAGTCCAAGGTTTTTATCGGGATCAAAGCCTGGTCGTGGTACATGCAAACAGCGCAATCATAATTTGTACGCGCGTCCTCGTGAAACATCGTATCGGCGGAGAGTGGGCCAACAATATCTAGACCGCTTTCAATCAACTTAGAAATAGTAGGTAGAATTATTTTGATATCTTCATCGCCAAACATTCCACCTTCGCCAGCGTGAGGGTTCAAACCGGCCACCGCTATTTTTGGATTTTTGATGCCAAATTTCTGGGTCAGCTCTTTATGTGTCGTTTTGATCGTATCTTCCAACAGCTCTGTTGTTAGATTTTTTGAAACTTCGTTGAGAGCTATATGAATTGTAACCGGTACGACCTTAAGCTCTTCACAAGCCAACATCATCACCGAACGAGGCGTCCCGGATAGATGAGCGAGATATTCTGTATGACCTGGATAAGGGAAGTCCGCGCCTTTCCGCAGTACAGCCTTGTTGATCGGATTCGTTACAACTGCAGACGCTTTGCCATCGAGTGTTAATTCTACGGCGCGATCAATTGCTGAAAGAGTTGCAGGTGCATTTTGTGGCTGTTCACCTTTCAAACTAGGTTTAGCGGCGAAAGGATGATGCAGTACCACGAGCTTCTCGCCGCTGTTATGATGGTACTCTTGAATATCCGACATCACATGTAAGGGAATATTTCCAATCCTGTTTCCCAGATGTGTTGAATCCGCGATTAAGAAGAAGGGACAAGTCCGCCCAATTTCTTTGAAAGCAAAAGGGATCAGATCGAGGCCAACCCCATTGGGATCGCCACAAGTAAGCGCAATCGGTTTATTTGTAGAGGATGAATGCATCTCCGCGCAATTCCTGCAACAGTCCAGCGCCTAGGCTGGCAATTTTGTTGTTAAATAATTGCGTTCTGATTTCTTCATCAACACCTTCGGGCAACTCTTTCTGACGGCTGCAAAGCATTAGGATTGCCGTGCGACCATTGGATAGCGTGATGTTTGTGGATTCATCCTCGTCCAGATTAATCAATTCAGCAGCAATCGACGATGAGATACTGGCATTTTTTGAAGAGACTTCTTCGAATTGGCCAATTTTTTTTGCTTGCGCTCGAAGGTCAAAACAGCTGTCTACTTCCGTCCTCAATACGCGAGCACGCGCTGGCGCATCAGGCGTATTCGGCATAACCAGCGTTGCGTAAGTCGTGATCTCTTGCGCGTTGCTGACAAGCGGATTTCCTAAATTTGAGCTACGGGAAAGTGCGATTTGGACTTCCTCGTCCGAAATTCGGGATTGCCGTAAAAAGCGAGAGCGAACAACTTCGCGCCAAATAACACCAGCTTGAATAAAATCCCTAAAACTCTCTTGCGCAATATCCTGTTGTGCCAGAAGGCTTAAAAATTCATCGAGGCTAAGACCACCACGATTTGCAAACTCTTCCATACCTTCAAAAATATCCTCTTCAGCGAGCGAGATATTCTGCAGACGCCCAGCTTGAAGGTAAATGCGTTCATTGATCAGCTGATCGATGGCAGTTTGCCGAAAATTCCCTTGAAGACCAAAGAGCTCCAACATTCTGGCGCGTTGAACAACTTCGAAATTGGTGACGACATCATCATTAACTTTGACGACTGTATCAAACATCGTTCTTAGATTCTGCGCATTGGCTAAGGTAGGCAGTGCCAAAAGTGACATGCAGACCACCGTTAAAAGAGCTTTTAGCTTCATATTTATCCTCCGCACCGATGCGACGCCTGTTTAGTATTATTTCCGCCCAACCCCAATAGGGATAGTTGGACACCGAATGCACTCTCTCGATTTCCGTTGCTATCATAGCTAATGGAGAAAGAAAATTGAAGTTTGGCGCATTCATTTTCGTAAATTAGTCCAATTTTCCCATCAATCGTTTGGTTGGAAACAAGGTTTTCCCGCCAATCGATTAAGAGGGCCCAATCTGACTCGAGTTGATATTGCGCAAGAACAGAGAGTTCATGCTGCAACGCCGCACTTCCCAATATGTCGTCTAGATAGATATAGCGAACTGCGCTTTTAAATTTTTCAGCTGAATAGGAAAGCTCCAACTCATTTTTTGAAACATTAAAATCAGGATCAAACAAAAGTCGATTCACCACGTTGAGCCTATCGGGTAAGCTCAATTGAACGGTGGCCACATAGTCTGAATTTTTGTTTTCAAGGCCATTTGCGGTGGTTGTGGCAAATTGGCCCAGGTCGCGGCTTCGAAACACGCGACCGACTGTCACGCCAAGCACCCAACCGTTTGGCGCATATCGAAGATAACGCAAACCAAGATTGGCCCGAAAACCAGCCTCTACAGCATCAAATCCGGGAAAGCGGTTTAACGAGAACAGATTGGTTTCTTCAAACTCGGCCGTTGTTGAATCGTTAGCGCTCGGATTTTCAATTGCTGTTCCCCAAGGTGTATCGGGTGACCAAACCAATTGCACAATTGGTTCCAAGACATGCGTAGCAGCGGCTGAACTGTAAGAAAGCGGGTATTTAATCTCAACGGCCGTAATGGGTGTTGCGACAAATGAATTCGTTCCAGCACCAAAATATCCATTGCCCACAAGCTGAATATCAGAGGTTAAGACGATCCCTTGCCGAGTTATCGTCGTGTTTTGCCAGGCTATAGTGCCGCCAATCCGCGCGTAATTTTGATCATTCCCTAGGTCCAATGCCGTTACAAATAGGGAGTATTCTAAATCACCACCAAAAATTGAATTTGAATATTTCTCTCTAAAATACGCGTTTGGGAAAACGACCGGGACATCTGAACTCGTATCGGAAAGCCGGAACGATTGCGTGAAAGAGGTCGATACTTCAAAATAACTGTCAGATTTTGTTCTTGAAAGCTTAAGCTCATTGTTTAACCGATCGTCGTCTGTATAGTCATATATTTCCATAAACCCACGCTCGGTCGCTGGATCAAAATCGGTGCTTACATTGGCGCGAAATTCTAGGATGTAATTTCTAGGAAGGTAAAACATCCCCTCTGACTGGATGAAGCCGCTGATTGAATGACCTATTAAGCTATCTCCAAATCCTAGTGCTCCATTTACTTGATAGCCGCCGTTTTTGGTTAATCGACGATATTCACCTTCAATGACAAGCCCACCTTTGGAGGTGATGAACGGCGTAATTGTGGCGTCTGAATGGTCGTCAATGACACGGTAATAGGGCACTTTTGCACCTATCCCCAAAGTCGTGTTAGAAATAAGTTGAGGAGCCAAAAAGCCAGATGATCTGGTCACGCCAGGTTGAGGAGCCGAAAAGCTAGGAAAGCCCAACACAGGAACGCCGAACAGTTCAAATCGAGCGTCTTTAAAAAACACACGTTCAGCATCTTCGCGATAAGTCACCTCACTGGAGCGAATGCGCCAAAATGGGGTGGGGCGTGCGCCACAGGTTTGACATGTAGAGGCGATGACTGTTTGAAAGCGAAGCTCTCCAGAGGCATTACGCTCAATTCTCTCTGCGTTTAAGCTTAGGGTGTCTTCAATTAAAGCCTCGGCACCCAATATCAAGGCCTCTTCTAAGCGTCCGTCGATATCGGCTGAACTACCCCGAATAATTGTATTCCCCTCGCTGATGGTGAAGGGTTGTGGGATCGAGATCTTGTCCGTTTTGTCATTGTAGGTGATGGCGCTGGCGCTCAAAATCCGATCTTCAAAAAATATTTTAATATTTCCAGAGGCGGTTAATTGGCCGGTATTGGCGTTGTAACTAATTCTATCCGCAATCAGGGTGGCAGCGCTTTGTGCAAAAACGATAGCGGACTGGATCGCAAGAAAGGAAAGTACAAAGACAAGTAAGCGCATCAACCTTCCTCGTAATACAAGAAGAATGTCGCGATTCCACCTGCCGCTGCCAGAATTGGGCACCAAGCTGCCACCCATAATGGAATCTCCCCAGAGCTACCTAAAGTCTTGGTGAAGTTTTGCAGGAAATGGAGGGAAAAGCCAAGAATTAGCGCGGACAAAACTGCGATTTCTAATCGTTGAAAACGCGCTGATTGAAGTACAAAGGCCGCACCAAGAAATAGCATCACGACCAAAAGGAATGGTTTCGCCAACTGTTGAGTGAAATGTGAGCGATACGGCAGGGCCGAAAAGCCCGCTGTTTCAAGCTCTGATATTGTGCGCCCAATTGTGATTGGAGAATGTTCTTCGGGTCGTGCAAATCCATTTAAAAATTGAGAGGGCGTAACAATCGTGGGGAGGCGTCGAAAGTTAAATTCAACTGCTTTTTGAGGCGCCGCAATTGGGGCATCAAGACCAATCCATTCTTTTCCTGCGGTCAGAATGAGTTGTTCATTTCTCAAAAAGGCAGTTTTAGAAAACAATCTTCGAGAAATTTGGCCCTCTGCATTGTAATCCAAAACGGTCACGCGGCTAAGCCGCTCACCTTTGTCTTCAACGTTGAGGGCTTTGATGATCTGGTGACCATCTCCATTAGATTGCCGCACCCAATAACCTGTGGGCCTGACTTGGACAGACGAGCTAATATCTGCATCTGATGCAACAGCGAGCCGTTCAAATCGCCCAGCAAGTGGATCGAAAAAAATAATCGAGAATATACCGATGATGAAAGCAACGACAGTGGGAGCTGCCAGTGAAAGCATAATAGATTGTCCAGCTGCGCGCGTAATCACAAATTCAGACCGACGAGCGAGACTTAAGGCAAATGACATCCCCGCCAATAGCGTTGTCATGGGCATGACCAGGCTAATAAAAGCGGGCGTATTCAATGAAGTCGTACGAAGAGCGTGAAATAGCCGACTAGAGTTATTATCTAGATTGGCAAAGGTATCTAGTAAATTCACGGCGACCGCGATGGCCGTGATGGCACAGGTTACCAAGACAAAATGAAACAAAAATCGTTTTGCGAAATAAATGGCTAGGGTCATGCGGCATCACCACTGAAGCGCCTTTTAATA
Source organism: uncultured Neptunicoccus sp. (assembly GCA_964599255.1). Classification (GTDB taxonomy): domain Bacteria; phylum Pseudomonadota; class Alphaproteobacteria; order Rhodobacterales; family Rhodobacteraceae; genus Amylibacter. Next base: position 19,109 of record CAZRFT010000334.1, read on the forward strand.
AAAGCATCTATTTTGATAGAATGCTTCTCCGCCAATAAATAGGCCGCGATTAAGCCCAGCATCAGGAAGAAGGACAGATACCCAACTAACGGCAATGATGGATTTGTAAAAACGATATCTAGGAATATTCCGCGAAGAGAGTTGATAATAAAAAGGAAGGAAACACCCAACAAAATTCTCCACAGCAAACTCCCGCGACCAAAGCCCCCAATGCACAAAATAACCATGCCAAAAACAGGGGTTAACAAGGCAAGAAGGGGAATGATCAATCGCTCGTGAAACTCTTTCTGGGCTGTGGCGTATTCGGCGCTGACTGGCGTTGCTGTTAATATGGTTGCGCGCAACTCTCGAAAACTAAATTCTTCAGGACGGATACCCCGATCACCAACGCGTTCGCGGATGCTTGAAAGATCGAAAGAGAAACTGTCAAAGCGGACGATGTTTAACGTTTCAGAATTTGCATCAAATCTTTGACTAATCCCATTGATCAATAATAGATTTGACGAGGTACCGTTTTTTACGACCTGACCCTGCGTTGCCGTGTGTGTCACACTCGTTCCATCCTGATTGGCTTCTTCGATCATGACATCGTACACATCCCCTGATTTACCTTTCGAGCCAAAATAAAATGTATATTTTTCACCTTCTGAAATAAATTCACCCGGCCTAATGATTTGCGTCACAAATTCTTCAGCAATTTCCTGACGCGCATCTTCCAGCTTGGTGGTTGTTGATGGCAGCACGGATTGCAGCAGAACCTGCATGAGAACAAAAACAACCCCACCAAAGGCAAGATAGGGCATAGCCAGTTGAGTAAGCGATTTGCCAGAACTCATCATCACGATAAATTCGGAGTCTGATATCCATTTATGCGTTACATATACGGCAGCAGCAAAACCAGCGATGGGGATAGTGGCCTTTATGGCAATCGGTAAAACGAGCGTTCCGAGTTGCAAAAAAACGCTTGCCGGTTGGCCGTTTTCTACAACGATATCAGAAATCCGCAGTGCCTGCGCAATCCAAAGGATGCCGCCTATTATCAAGCAAAAGAAAACAAATGGGCCCAGAAGTTGGCGAAAGATATAGAGGTTTATGGATTGCAAATCGGGGCTCTTATCAAGGTTTCTCGCTTTATTTTGCTTTACCCTAGATGAAACTTAAACGATAGATGATTTTCAATTCTATTCGCGCGCCAGCAGGAGTTTGCAATGACCGAAATTGCCCAGGTTACCTTTCAAGAATCTAATCTAGACGACATCCCCGCTTTGGATGGCACGATCGCCGTTTTTATTGGTCCGAAGGGAAAACTGGACAGGCTGGGTCGTCGGGTAAATCGCCTAGCCAAAGGGGTCCTTGAAAAAGTGGTTAACGCAGGTGGAGATGGAATTTCTTTTACGAAGATTGCCGCACCTGTTGGCGTCAAAGCGTCTACCATCCTTCTTGCAAGCCTGCCCGATCTCAAAGATCAACATGGACTACGAAAACTAGGCGCAAAGCTTGTTGATGCTAGCGATGAGGGGAACCTAAATATTCTACTCGATAGCACAAAACCACTGAACGAGCTTATGTTCGGAGCTTTGTTGAATGATTATAGCTTTGACGCGCATAAAACAGATGCGAAGCCGACAAATCGGAATTTGGTTGGATTCACGAAATCACCCACTGATGCGGAAACGGCGATGCAGGATTATATCGCAATGGCATCAGGTGTGTTTTTTACACGCGATTTGGTGAATGAGCCGGCGAATGTTCTAACGACGGAAGAATTCGCAAACCGATTGGTCGATCTGGAACCATTGGGCATCAAGACCAAAGTTCTGGACGAGCCAGAAATGGAAAAACTTGGCATGGGCTCTCTTTTGGGGGTCGGCCAAGGGTCAGAAAGCCCATCGAAAATAGTCGTCATGGAGTGGCAAGGTGGCGGTAATGAAAAACCTCTCGCGCTTGTTGGGAAAGGCGTTGTTTTTGATACTGGCGGCATCTCTTTAAAACCCGCTGCTGGCATGGAAGATATGACCATGGATATGGGCGGTGCAGGTGTCGTGGCAGGGGTCATGAAGCTTTTGGCGATGCGTAACGCCAAAGCCAATGTTGTTGGGCTGGTTGGCTTGGTTGAAAATATGCCAGATGCCCGTGCGCAACGCCCCGGTGACGTTGTGAAATCAATGAAGGGTGATACAATTGAGGTCATCAATACAGATGCCGAAGGACGCTTAGTTCTGGCAGATGTTCTTTGGTATGCACAGGAAACCTATCAACCCACAGGCGTAATCGATCTAGCAACCCTGACGGGCGCAATTATCATTGGCTTGGGTCATGAAAACGCAGGTGTCTTTTCGAATGATGACGCATTTTGCGACAACTTCCTCAATTCTGCGAAGGCAGAGAGAGAAGGGGCCTGGCGGATGCCTCTGGGTCAGGCCTATGACGATATGCTCAAAAGCCGCATTGCCGATATGAAGAACATTGGTGGTCGACCTGCGGGATCGGTTACAGCAGCACAGTTCCTACAACGCTTTATTCAGGAAGGCACGCCCTGGATCCATTTGGACATCGCTGGCGTTGCTTCCGTAAAATCCCCGACCGATCTTTCCCCCAAAGGGGCAACAGGTTGGGGCGTGCGGGCACTCAACCGATTGATCGCCGATAAATACGAAAATTAAGGTGTCAGATAAAGTAGGTCGCCGACTATTCTAAACTCAGAGAAGCGACTGATATAGGCCATACCCATAAGCGAGCTGTGAAGGTCGCCGCCATTCACAGCTGCGCGGACATTGAAATGTTCCGTCTCTCCAATTTTCACACTCGTAAGTGTCACGGGGGCCGCTTTGACAATGCCATTTGCTGTATAAGCAGATTGAGAAAAGCGAAGATGTTTCTCTTTGAAACCAATTCGTGCCGCATCTTCTTGTGTCAGCACAACACCGGTAGCGCCGGTATCGACAACCATCTGAACGGGTGTTCCTTCAATCTCCAATATTACGTGGAAATGACCGTCTTCTTCACGTTGGAAAACATAAGCCCCAATTTCTGTTTGAACCGTTTGCAGCTCGGGTTCGGGAAACAGTTCATGCTCGATAACATCGCGCAGGGAATAAACTGCAATAAATCCGAAAAAAATGAGACACCAAATCGCCATTTGTTGAATAGATTGGCCCAAGCGACCGCGCATTGATGCAAAATAACTAAAGCCGATGAAAGCCAAGAAAAGCAGCAGATAGATTAGTGAGGCGAATTCGTTTTCACTCATTTCTGTGCGTATTCCGTTTCTTTAGTTTCCAAGTCCTCAACTGCTTTGATCCAAAGCAATTCTGCCTTTTTCAAGGCAATTTTGAGTTCATCGTATTTTTTTGTTAAAAATTCGTAGCGATCGGCGTTTTCACCAGTGTAAAGCGCCTTATCCCCAAGCTCAGAGAGCATTTTGGTCTGCATTTCACCCAATTTTTCTAATCTTTGTTCACAATTAGAAACTTCGGCCTTAAATGGCGCTAAAGCCGCACGAACTTCTGCTTTTGACGGTTTTGGTGCTTTGTGTACCTTTGGTCTGCGTAATTTCGTCTGCTCACCCAAAATTTGGGCGCGATAGGCCTCTATGTCACCATCATAAATCGAAACCGCCCCATCTTTCACCAACCAAAGACGATCCGCGATGGCGGATACAAGATGCGGGTCATGACTGACCAACATCACTGCGCCTGAATAATCGGCTAGGGCAAATACCAGAGCCTCGCGGCTTTCAATATCAAGGTGGTTTGTCGGTTCATCAAGAATAAGCAGATGTGGGGCATCGAGTGTCGCCAGCAAAAGGGATAGTTTTGCCTTCTGACCACCCGATAGGTTCTTCACTGCCAATTCTGCTTGCTCTGCTGTAAGGCCGCCGTTTGAAAGGATAGCACGCCGTTCCTTGGGTAATTTATCTGGCAACGCGCGCGCTAGATGGTCGAGAGGCGTTTCCGCCAAAATCAATTCGTCGACCTGATGTTGCGCGAAATACCCAATTCGAAGTTTATTGTGA
>CAZRFT010000335.1:0-2593 GCA_964599255.1 uncultured Neptunicoccus sp.
GCCGACGGATCGCGTTCGACCCCCAACAGAGGGAGAGCTGTTCCTATTGGGTAAAACCCAAGGAAACCTTCGTGGGGATGGCAATCGCTGTGGCCCGGAAAACGCCGATGGAGTCGCTGCCCAAGATTTTAGCGGCTCTTACGGATATGTATTGGAGTAAGCCATGACTAAACTAATCACAAAAATCACCATTCTGGCCTGCACATCAACATTGGCAGCATGTTCATTCGAAGGCGGTCAAAGCGGCGTCTCGCCCCTCCTGACCGAAGCTGGCAAAGTGTCCAAGACTTTCGGCGACACAACCGCAAATAACATTGCGGTTATGAACGGCGAACTTCAGCAAGAGATGGTCAAGAACCTGACGCGCCTCTTCGCCGCAGAAGCGCCGGCAACGATCAATTTCGAGTTTAACTCGTCAAAATTGGACGCATCGGCACAGGCTGCACTTCGCCGTCAGGCAGAATGGATCAAAGCACATCCAAATATCACATTCCGCGTCTTTGGGCATACAGACAAAGTTGGGTCTGATGCTTACAACCGTCGCCTTGGCTTGCGTCGCGCAAAAAACGCGGTGAACTATCTGATTCAACAAGGTGTTGATCGCAAAAAGGTCGAGGCCGTCGTCTCGCTTGGTGAAACACAGCCACTTGTTCTGACAGAGAGTGAGAACCGCGAAAATCGCCGAACAGTTACCGAAGTAAAAGGATTCGTTCCGCCAGTAGATCTGAACACTGGTATCGACGGCAAATACGCAGTTCGAATTTATAACGAGTACACGCAGACGAACCAATCGGTCGAAATCGTTAGCGCAACTCAATAAGAACTGAAATGTGTATATAAACAACAGGTTAAAAAAGGGCTCTGCCCTTTTTTTTCCTTTTTTGTAGGGTAGTTATGCTACATATTCGCTATACTCTGCTATGGATTCTAAAGTCACCGAAAGGGATATGTCCGAATGACTGCCGAGACTGATGTTGTAAAAAGCTGCGCAATTTCCAGTAACTTGGAAGCCTACCCTCAATTGATCGAGGAAATGCAAACATCATTTGGTGATGGTTGGGGTGGTTTGGATGTGGACGACGCTATCTCTGTTCTCCGCTCATCTCACGCAAAACACATGGAAAGCGTGGTGATCGCGCTGGGCGCAGCAGATGAGGCAATAATCGAAGACATCACAAAAATTGTCGAAACCGCAAAATCCGGCGGGCTGCGAACAATCATCGTCACGCAAGATATTTCTGCCACATCGCTCCATTCTGTAATGCGAAGCGGCGCTGATGACTTTTTACCATACCCCCTACCCCAAGGTGGCCTGGCAAAATCAATTGCCGCAATTGGTAAAGCGGCGGCGGCGCCGGCAGAAGCGCCTGCGCCTGCACCTGCCCCAGAAGCTGCTCCGATGACGGCACCAGAGCCCGCGCAACCCGCAGAACCAGAAGCAGCACCGGCGCCAGCACCTGAAGCAATCCCAGCCGCGCCAGCACCGGTGGCCGAGCCACCCGTAAGAACGCATAATTTCGCCCAGCCTATCCCAGCTGATCCACCTGCGGAACCTGCGCAGGCGCCAAATCCCGCGCCAGCCGCTGCTGAAGCAATCCCCACCCCATCCGAACCCGCACCTGAGATTCAAGCTGGACCCGCAGCATCACCGACTGTGTCAAATTCCAAACGTGTTGGCACAGTGTTCCCGGTACTCGCTATGTCGGGCGGTGCTGGAGCTTCCACTTTTTGTGTAAACCTCGCTTGGGAGATGCAATCAGTTCTAGGTACCAATGGTCGCGTATGTGTCTTGGATCTAGGATTTCAATTCGGTTCAGCCGCCACCTATCTTGATATCGCGCGAACAGATGCCACCTTTGAGCTCTTCAACTCAATCGATGTTGTCGATGCCGAAGGATTCACTCAAGCACTTTCCCTATATCGCGATCAGGTTGCTGTCCTTCCGCCCCCACCTGATGCTGCACCATTGGAACTGCTTTCGCCACCGCAAATCAAACGCCTCGTCGAATTGGCGGCAAGTCAATTTGATTATGTCTTTATCGATCTTCCTCCAGCGCTTGTTAGCTGGACAGAAGTCGTTCTCGACAAATCTCACCTGTTCTTCACGCTATGCGAATTGGACATGCGTACCGCTCAAAACGCTCTACGTTTCTTACGTGCCTTGAAAGCGGATGATCTTCCTTACGAGAAAGTTCAGTTCATTCTGAACAAGGCACCAAAAGTTACAGATCTGAACGGGCGTTCACGCGTAAAGCGCATGGCAGACAGTTTGAATATCGAATTCCGTTGGATGTTGCCCGACGGTGGCAAGCATATCGTAAGTGCAAATGATCAGGGGGATCCGCTTGCGATCACGGCAGCACGCAATCCATATCGCAAAGAAATCCGCAAAATTGCAGAAAACCTCGTAACGCTTTCTCAAGAAGGAACGGATAAAGATCCTGCCCAGCCAGAGAAGGGCAAAATCCAAGTCCCTGCATAGATAGATGTTTAAACGTTTCCAAACCGAACAACAGCAACAACCAGCGGGCGCGCAACCTGCTCAGGCTGCACCCCAGCCTTCAAAGCAAAAGGCGGCAGCGCAGCCGGCAAA
>CAZRFT010000336.1:0-2445 GCA_964599255.1 uncultured Neptunicoccus sp.
CACCTCCTCCGCCACCGACCCTGTTCTCAATGCTCCCTGCACAATTGGCTTCGAAAAACGTCGAAGATTCGGGCGTTTAGGCGTCAATGTCAAACGCTGAGACGCACCGTTTGTCCAAAAGTCCCCGTTTATTCTCATAAGTCTCACAACCTCATTTTCACCGGTGGGGTTTGACGCGTTTCCCTGCCATCAAGGAAACATGCAGGGAAACGATTAATTTCTTAGGCCTTGGCGTTCAAAATTCTTCAAATGGGTCTATATTTTCAGTGGTTTGTTGCGTGATTTCCCTAAATTCCTGCGCAGGGAAAACAACTGCGTTTGCAGGGAAACTTAAGTCCGCAACTTGCATTTTCGGATTGAGGTTAGGTTTGATAGTCAATCAGCGTAGCAGAAACCAGCAAAGGCGTGTCACAGACGACGCTTGTAAAGAGGCGTCCACTCGGCTTTTTCAACGCTTTACAACTCTGACCAACCGGGTTGAGGAAAAAAATAACGGATCGCTTAGACCGGATGAACTGTTGCCAGTAGATGTCTTTTTGGACGAAATGGTAAGACGCGTGAATGCACCTAAGATTGTATTCACGCCGACGCGACTGAAGAACAAGGTTTGGACTGAAAACTTTCACGCATACGTTTACGCCCAGATTGAGCAAGCCTTTTGGAAGGCGGGTCAACTGCGTGGCGGAAACAGATCTGGGTACATTGAAAAGCTAAAAGAATTGCGATCCTGGGTCGTTGAACAGGAAAAAGACCCGTCTCAAAATCACAATAAATTCTTCGTTCAAAAGACTGCATTCCTGTTCAAGAAAGGAATTCTTGAGGATCGAAGGCAAGAGCGGATTGGTGTGTTGATTGATATCGATCGACGCGCATCAACTTACTTGCACGATTTGGCAAGACTGAAATCTTGGATAGATGATGATCTCGCAGATTGTCGCCTTCTAAAGAAAGGGCGTCCATCGCAGTATCAGAAAATAATCTTTGCCGCGGCGATGGCCAATCTATGGTTTGATTTGACAGGCAAGCCCATCACAAAGGGGCCAAAAACGAATTTTGCGCGATTTGTCGTTGCGTGTTGGCATAGCGGCTTTGAGGGATTGGATGTAAATTCTGACTTCAGGCGTGCTATCCGTCATCACATTGCTGAGTCCGAGGAACCATGCGGGAGATGCGACGGCTGCAATGGTTCCGAGCCGTGTCGGCGGAAAAGGTATTTCGGGATACTGCTTTAGCGTTTCCTGAGTTGCTAAATCTTGATTCTCCAAATTCTAAAGGATCAAGGAAATGCGCCCAGAAAATAGCAAAGTTACTGCCAAGCACGACAAGTCTTCGGACATCAAAATCAAGGTACCGGATAGCGCGAGCCTAAAGCATGTCCCCCCGTCGCAGCTTAAACCTTGCGCGCGCAATGCGCGCACGCATTCGAAAAAGCAAATAGGCCAGATCGCCAAGAGCATAGATGAATTTGGCTTCAACAATCCGATCCTGGTCGATGCAAACTATGAGGTGATCGCGGGTCACGGGCGGTTGGCTGCGGCTAATCAGCTTGGCTTGAACGAAGTTCCGGTCGTTTGTCTGTCTCACCTGAACGCTGCGGAGAAGCGTGCCTATATTCTGGCCGACAATAAAATCGCATTGAACGCTGGTTGGGACAGTGAGCTGCTTGCATCTGAACTAGAAGAGCTCGCTGATTTTTTGCCAGAGCTGGATTTGGATCTGGATATCACAGGCTTTGAAACTGGCGAGATCGATGCGCTTCTGACTGATCACGAAACTTCTGAGCCGCGCCAAAGGTTAGAGGACGAGGTCCCCGACCTCCTTGGTAGACCTGTAGCTAAGTCCGGTGACATTTGGCAACTTGGTCCCCATCGATTGTTGTGCGGTGACGCGCGGGATGCCAGTTCTATTGCTGCTCTTATAGGTGAGGAACAAGCCCGCATGGTTCTGACGGATCCGCCCTACAATGTAAAAGTTGCGGGTCATGTTGGCGGTCGAGGTAATACCAAACACCAGGAGTTTGCTTTTGCCTCGGGCGAGATGACCGATGAGGAGTTTGGCGACTTTTTGAGCCGCGCTTTGGTGACCATGCGCGACCAAAGCCATATTGGTGCGGTGTTATATATCTTCATGGATTGGCGTCACATTGAGCTGCTGTTGTCGGTTGGTCGCAAATTGGATTTGGACCTAAGGAACATTTGCGTCTGGAGCAAAACGACACCCGGGCAGGGATCATTTTATCGATCTGCGCACGAGCTTTGCGCAGTCTTCGCCAAACCCGGTGAGTCTCTAGTCAACAATGTTCAGCTCGGGCGTTTCGGTCGAAATCGCTCCAACGTCTGGTCTTACCCAGGCGTCAACACGTTCCAAGCCAGAAAGGGCGGGGACTTGTCGCTTCATCCGACAGTTAAACCAGTCGGGATGATAGCCGACGCAATAAAGGATGCC
>CAZRFT010000337.1:0-6001 GCA_964599255.1 uncultured Neptunicoccus sp.
CCTCTAGCGGCTACCTTATAGAAGTTGGCGCGGATCGCATACTTTTTGATTGCGGTGGCGGCGTCGTTGACAATCTCTTAAGGTCGGGACGGTTTCCGTCGGACATCACACACATCGTTTTCAGCCACCTGCATTCGGATCACATGATGGACTATGCCCGATTGGTGCATGCGGCATGGGACGAGGGTGGCGCACCGATCAAAGTATTTGGGCCTGCGCCGATTGCTCAGATCACAAAGGGGTATTTTGGACGCGACGGAGTGCTTGCGCATGATCTTATCGCGCGAACAGAGTTGCCCCATAGCCAAGAAGTCTGGGTTCAGCGTGGTGGCACCCTGCCCCGCCCGTGGCCCGCACCGATCGTCCAAGAGATCACGCCAGGCGACACAATCGAAGGAACGGGATGGCGTATTCGCTCTTGCACGGTTCCCCACGCACAACCTGCTCTGGACTGCATGGGCTTTGCGCTCGACGCCGAGGGTAAGCGGTTTGTCTACTCAGGAGACGCGGGCCTTTGCGAGGACCTCGAGAACCTTGCTGAGGATGCTGATCTTTTGCTGCATTGGTGCTACCGCCTCGAGGACAGCGATGCATCCAATACGATGGCCGCGGTCACGCCAACCCCAACGGAAATCGGCAAACTCGCGCAGCGTGTCGGGGCCAAGGCCTTAGTTATCACGCATTTCAGGAAATACATGGACGAACCAACGCGGTTCGAAAAAGCGCAACAAAACGCAAGTCTCGCATTCGGCGCACAGGCCACGATTGCCGAAGACCTTATGACGTTTGATATATAGGAAAGCCGACGAACCTTTGAAGCGTGATATTCACTGATGCGCCAGAAATGCTTGAACGGCGCAAGACGCACTTTGAAAAGCAGGTCGCATTCCTGACATTTCGGCCCGAGATTTTCCTGGATGGCGGTTCCCTGGCGGAGGCCGAAGATTCTGATCCGAAAGGCGGGATCTGGATCGTACGCGCGAAAGATCGCGATGAAATCGTGGGACTGATCGAAGGGGACCCAATGTACTGTCCGGAGTTACGTAGCTACAAAATTTTTGCGACTGGGAAGAGGTTCAACATTTCCGAACCAGGGTGACGCTACATGCCTTCGTGGAGCCAAATTCTATCCACGGTCTCTGCGGTTCCGTCTACTAGGGCGAAACGGAATCTGCGATGCCAAAAATTATTAGAAGCTGGATTAGATCTAGCTAGTTGTTACTTCTCCAATTGAGTAAAATCGCCGCCAACGCGGGCGAAGGCCTCTCTCGGAACCGAAAAATGGTTCGAAATTCAAAGGTGGCAGGTCCTTTTTAGAGAGTACCTATATGGTCGCCTGTAAAAGATATTCAAAAACAGTAGCTTATGGGGCAAAAAATGAACGTTTTTTCGGTCGCTCCCCACACTCACTCAGGAGCTGCGCAAGGTACGGTTCCAGTTCGGGAAAGCTGAAGGATTGGCCGTTATGCAACCTCATTCTGAGTTGATACGACGTCCAAGTTCGCCGCAAACCTAATTTCAAACTTCGCCCCAATTTGGGAGTTATTGACGGCCAGCTGCCGGACATGTCTTCGATTATCCCATAGCTGATAGACAATCCCAAACCAGTACCTTTTCCAGCTTCCTTGGTCGTAAAAAATGGCTCAAAGATCTTTGGCAAGACTTCTTCATCTATCCCACCTGCGTTGTCTTCGATAGAAACAACAATATGCTGGTCCATTCTTGCGGCCTCTACTTTTATCCAGGGGTTCTGGACCTGTCGTTTTTCCAGTTCAAACTTGGCATTTGAAAGTAGGTTTAGGATGACCTGCTCGAACAAGATTGCATGACCACAAATTAAAAGATTGCTTTCAATCCTCAGACTGAGATCAATCGAAGCAAGCTTTAGTTGGGGCGCAAGCAAGTTGACTGCGCGATTGATACAAATACCCATTTCAAAAACTTGGACTGGGTCGTCTGCGCGCCTTCCAAAGATGCGCATGTGGTCAATGATGCTAGACGCTCTTTCTACCTGATTTGCGAGCCTCTCGATAAGTGTGCTGGCCTTTTCCGGATTGTACTTGTTAGGTTTAAGAGTGTTCCGAAGAGAGGCTAACGTGATGTTCATGGCGTTGAGGGGTTGGTTCAATTCGTGCGCCATCCCGGTTGCCATTTCTCCCAAGTTTGCAAGCTTTGATGCTTGAATCGCTTCAGCTTGTAACGCATTTCTCTGGGTTAAATCCTGTGCAATACAGAATATCTCGCCTTTGTTTCGGCTCGATTGTAGCTGGCTGGTCAAACTGCAAAGAACTGGGATACGACGTCCGTCTTTTGCCACCAAGTAGCTTTCCCACGCGTCTAAGTCGGCATCTTGCGAAAGCGCAATCAGCCGTGTTTCGAATTCACTCAAACATTCGTCACACAGAATGTCTTTTAGAAACATTCCCTCGTTCACGCGATCGGTATCTATTTTTGTGAGTTCAATCGCTTTTCTATTCCAAACTGTAATTCGCTGAGTCATATCGAAGGCGAAAATGGGGCTGTTGGCGCCATCAATGATGTTTTGCACATCATTATTTAGTCGCTCGTACTCCAACTTTGAAAGTTCTAGGGCTCTCTTTTGGTCTTGAAATTCTATCGCGACCAGCCCCAAATCACTCAATTCGTCCCAGCTTTTAAAAAAGTCTTTGTTGAGGGTTGCAGTCTCGCCCAAGAGAACCGAATGCAAGTTCTCGGTTCTAAGACTGAACCTTCTCATAAGTCCCCAGATTGACAGAAACATTAGCAATGAAATTGGAAATGGGACAAAGAGATTCAAGAAGCTGAATCTAACTTGCGTTGCCTGCAAATCACTAGAATTTTTCAGCAGTTTCGTTTCAACTTGAGCCCTGTATTCAGTCGCTAAATCCGCAAGTTGTTTCGTGCTTTTTTGCAAAGAGTTGCCAACTAGCGTTTTGTCAGCAAACGACGTGCCTGTGATGCCGGAGCCATTTAGTTGCCTAACTTTAGAGGCAAATATTTGTTTTGCTTCCTGTGCGAGTGCCTGGCTCAAACGATTTAAGGCAAGAACGTCGCTGTAGCCGCCTTGGACCGACAGCGTAGCCGTGAGCTTTTCCAGCTCCTTCACTTCTCGCGTGAACTCTAAATAAAGTGTGTCTAGGTCGCTTTGCTTGTCCGTATATCGCAAGTTTTTCGCAAGGGCGGAAATCCGGATACTGGCGTGTTCAAGATCGTGTGCGTTTTCAACCAGTGGCAGCTGAGTTTGGTAGAAATTTTCGGCAAAATCCGAAAAGCGCGAGAAATTCAATTGAACAAGCAAAGAGGTAGAGATCAGCGCCACGAAGCCGATCGCCACGACAACAATGACGCGTTCTTTCAGCGCAAAGCGTTTGCTGAACGACACTTATTTAGCCACCCAGCTGTCGCTGAATAATGCCCTATACCCGTTCGAGGGATCAAAACGCCAATCTACGCCACCGTCCTCTTTGGAATTGACTTTCGTTACCAATTTCGTTGGAGCCACGAACAGCTGTGTTTTCAAGCCCTGCATCTTCCGGTTAAGCTCATAGGCCAATTGCCAACCCTGAAAGTTTAGTGGTTCCGGAACGGTTGCGGATTGAAAAAGATCACTCTCGATACGTTGATAAGCAGATGCACTACCATCGCCTGCCGATACGTTAACCAAATCCCCAATGGCACGGTCCTCGGAAAGACTGAGCGGTAAGAATGCGCCATCGAAATACAAATCGTTGATGCCCAAGCTGACATTCCAAAGATCCCCATATGTATCTTGCAAGCGTGAAACAACGTCAGGCATTACTTCGGAGGTTTGGTCTAGGCGGACATCTACAACTTCCAGAAGTTGACATGTCGCGCATAGGTCAATTATCCGAGCCATCTCATTTGATTTTTCCAGAGCGATTTCGAAACGGCTGTCCGTGAATATGACCGCACCTGCTCTACGATTGGTGGCGACAATTGCATAACTTGTTGCAACTTGTGCGACTTGCAAAGGATTTGTTGTAATGTTGTTGAATACAGGTGTTCCGTGAATTTGACCGGGATAGGCCGAAGCGTGCCATCCTATGATCTTGGTTCCTTCTCCCGAAATCACGTTCAGGGGGCCCAAGTGGTCTATTGCGTTGAAGCCCCCCAAAACTAACCCATCTGGAGCAAGCCGTGCGATGCGGTCCAACGCCTCTTCGATTTTGGATTGATCTCCTCGGGCGTCAATGATTTCCAAAGACCAATCGAGTTTCGAAACAGCTTCCTTCAGCCCCTCCGCAACTGAGAGGATTCCCGAATTTTGCAGGTTCGCTGCTAGATAAACCACGTGCTTCTTTGACAGAGCCGCTGCGTCTTCTACCGGGAAATTCCAACTCGACGCTGGCCTCAAAGCCTCTGCAACAATTGCCTCATGATTAATTGCCTCAGATGCAAGTGATGGCAGTGCAAAGAAACACGCGGCAATACTTGATAAAGTCCTAAAGGGCATCTTGCTGGCTCTCCTTCATCAAAGATTGGGGATTTTCCGGCAACAGCTCGTGCTTTGGTAGTTCTAAGCTGACCGTTGTCCCATTGGCGACACTGGAGGAAACGCGTAAGTTTCCAGCCTGTCTTTCCATACATTTCCTAGCGAATGGCAATCCGAGACCAAGCCCTTCGGCTACGCCGTTTTTTGACAAGTCCGACTTGGAAAACGGGCGTAAAGCTCTTTCGATTTGAGCTGGCGACATGCCCGGACCTTCATCTGTAACTCTAATCTCCAAACCATTTTCACGCTCTCTGGCTTCCACAACGATCTTTCCGCCAGGCTCGGTTACATTAAGGCTATTGAGGATGATTTGCTCTAAAGCGTTCATCGTTGAATATGGGTCAAGACGCCACAACTTGAGACCAATATGATCAATGATTTCAATGTGTTTTTGTTTTGCGGCGTCGCGAACCGACTTGCGTTCGGTTACGCTGACCATCATTCTTTCGGCGTGTGCGGCTTTAAGCTCAGGCGGATTTCCTTCGCTCATGGAAAGGGTGCCAATCGCCAAATTTGTTTTTGACAGTAGTTCGTTTCCAGCTTCGAAAATATACTCTGCCACTGACATGACAGCCTCTCTTTCGAATTTGATTTGCTCGTCAAGGAGCAACGAAGAGAATCCAATCACTGCATTCAAAGGCGTCCGCATTTCATGCGCCACCAATCGCAGAGTATTGGATAAATCGTTGTCACTAGTCTCGTTCAAATCGCCTTCGTTTTCGGAGGTTTTTGAACGCGATTTGCTGAGCATTTGGCGAAGCAAATCAACGAGATAATCAAGCTGTATCGGCTTATCTAGAAACTCACTTACACTGAGGCGCAAAGCCTCCTGAACCTCTTTTTTTGTCGCATTCCCAGAAGCGATGATAACGGGTGTCTCGCTCGTTGGGTTCGGTAGATCCCGAAGCTTCGACACAAGCTGAAGCCCAGACATTTTCGGCATTTTAATGTCAGTGACTAGGGCGGAACAGTCCCCACCTTCTGAAATGTATGCTAGCGCGTCTTCCGGCCTTGCGAATGGGCGACAAACTAACCCTTCGTCAACAAGTGCATCCGACAGAGCGACTAGTGTGTCTTCGTCATCTTCTACAAGTACAATTGTACTCAGTTCGATAGGGAGGGAGTTTTTCATTGGCAGAGATTGTTCGTTGGCGATGTATTCTGGGCGACAAGCACCCCTTTTTCGAGTGATACGGAATACGAGAACTGAGCACTGCACGCGCTTGGATATCCTCTGGTACAAACGGATAGCCAATAACTCGTTTGAACGCTGCGGACGTGCGGTGGTTAAACAAACGCGCACCTGCATCAACCCACACCACCTCACGCGGTGGGATCGCCGGGACAACAAGCATGACGATTGGACCAGAGCGGCCTACGGAGTGGATCACGCCTTGCTACCCCGTGAGTGAGGCGCGCTGGGTGTTCTGGTGGGGATACCCGCCACACCCAAACAGGGGCATTTTCGGGGGCATTCTGGGCCTCTAC
>CAZRFT010000338.1:0-1347 GCA_964599255.1 uncultured Neptunicoccus sp.
CACCCCCCTCGGGACAACCTACGCCGCCAATGGCCAACCCCTTCGCATCACCGCGGCACAAATCCGCAGCCTCATCCG
Organism: uncultured Neptunicoccus sp.; assembly: GCA_964599255.1. Classification (GTDB taxonomy): domain Bacteria; phylum Pseudomonadota; class Alphaproteobacteria; order Rhodobacterales; family Rhodobacteraceae; genus Amylibacter. The sequence continues at coordinate 79 of CAZRFT010000338.1, forward strand.
CCATGGCGCCGCCCTCGATAATCTCGAAGCCAAAGGCTACCACCCATCGCGCATCGGCTCGCATAGCTTGCGCGCCGGTGGCGCAGTAGCCCTGAAACTGGCTGGCTATGACGACACGACCATATGCAAAATGGGCCGCTGGTCTAGCAACACCTTCTTAATCTACATTCGCGGCCAGATCGCCAACCTTACAGCCGGCGTGGCTACCGCCATGTCTACCACGCTCACGTATCACAATGTCGGTTAATACTTGCTACGGCTTAATGCTTAAGTTTCAACCAAACCCGCGCTTTCGCGTGCCACACCAAATTCTTATACACCACATCGCGGTCCTGATCAGCCGGAACCGGCGGCGCTTCAAACGCACAAGTATCGGTCTCACACCATTTCTTACGAGTAGGCACCCACACATAATCGCCCAACACGTGCACAGACTTGGGATTGGCGGGTTCATGCGGCGGCGCCGTCGCAATCGCCCCTTCCGACACCAAGTCCAGCAAAATCGCGTTGGCCGCGGCATCGCCTTTAAAACGGCTCACACCAAGCGTCCCACCGCTCACGGGAGGCGGTTTCAACTCCGCACGTGGAGGGCTGGGGACCGTTTGAGCGCGCGCAAGCGCGCTCTCCGCCGTGGCAGGCGCCCCCGTAGGGTTCGGGCTGACCCGGCCCAACAACGTGCGACAATGCGCGACCGTTTCCTTCCGGTTCTGATAGATAAAGTTCAAAGGCCCGGCCAACACGTTCAGTCCCACGCCGAACAACTCGCGACTGCGCTCCTCCAACTCGTCGATCTTCACCGTGTCCTTCACCATGAACGTCGGGCTCACCCGATACTCACGGCGCAACTGGCGAGGTTTGCCCCGAATGGAAGCCAATTTCTCCACCAACGCCTTTGGCATCGCCTTGCCAATCGAAACGTACATCTCGCCCAACTCCTCCAACAACCCTTGATCGGTAGGACGAAACAGCGCCAGCGTTGCCGCCTCGCTATGCTTCAAACTGGCGTCAAGCATCCCCACAACAAACATGGCGCACTCCTTCGACGCCGGGCGCCGCGCTTTCATCAAATGACCACGCCCGTCATAAAAGTCGTCGAAATTCACCAACTGCGTACGGCGTGGCACGGCCGGGACCACCGGCAAGTCGGCCGTCGTCTTCATGACCTCCACAATCGTACCCCATGCCACGCCATGGGAAGCATCCCCGTCGGGGCTCTCAAACGACACCGCCGCCGCCGCCTCGCGCTTGCGGTGAACCGCCGCAAAATCT
>CAZRFT010000339.1:0-13161 GCA_964599255.1 uncultured Neptunicoccus sp.
TAAGAGAAACCTCTATCGCATGAAGAAAGCTATGCGCAGATGAACTTGCCGACAAGAGAAGGTATTGGTCTTTGCCTTCTTTCACGATCAATCCACCCATATGTTCCAAATCTGTCCGTGCCGATGCATCAACAGGGAAAGTTGCATCGCGCAAATCAACCTTGGACAGGCGTTCAAGTGCCGCATGAGCCAAGGCGCCTTTAACGCGAAGCTGTACCCAGCCATCCGTGATATCAGAGACATAAGCTTTGCTATTCAAGGTCTTAGTCGCCTTAACGCGGCCCTCGACCATAGCGAAAATCTGATCTGGTTGCATTTGGACAAGGCGGTTGCGTTTGTCCTTGGAAACCGTTTATTTTGTTGGTTTTGGTGCAGACGCACCAAAATGGGCCGTGATAGCTTTGCGTGCGGCGGCCTCGCCTTTGCGTGGTAAGGCAAGGGCCAGAAGCGTAACATTTGTAACTTCGTCTAACACCGTGCCATTAAAGGATTTTTTATATCCGCCCAAAAGGTAAATTGCTGTCAGTTTAGCCACGTTGCAGTCCTCCTTCTGGATCATACATATGGTTCGAGACGACTTTGCAGAGCACATCACGTTTGCGCAAACCATCCCAAGCGCGGATCATTTCGCCATGACGCTCGCGACCTCGTTTTAGGAAGCCGAGAGAAACATAAGAGTCAAATGTTGGCGAGTAACAACTAGAGGTAACCCAGCCTTCGTCATTTGCTGTTGTCGGTGCATTTCCTTCAGTAACGAAGTGTGAGCCAGCCATTGGTTGTTCCTGCGGGTTAACTGGCATGACGCCGACCAGGTGCACCTGATCATCCGCCACCATAACCTCACGTTTGCGCAACACAGATCCGATATAGTCCTTTTTGTCGGAGGTCATCATACCGAGGCCGATGTTCAGTGCCGTCGTTTGACCAGTAAGCTCGTTGCCGGTTACGTGACCTTTTTCAATACGCATGACACCCAAGGCTTCTGTGCCGTATGGTGTGACTTTGAACTCTTTGCCCGCTTTCATGATTTCGCGGATCAATGCGTCACCATAGCGCGTTGGGACAGCGACTTCGTAAGCAAGCTCGCCCGAGAATGAAATACGGAACAAGCGACCTGGAACGCCTGCGACATTTACCTCGCGGGCGCCCATGAATGGGAAGCCGTCATTAGACAGATCAACATCCACAAGCTTTTGAAGAAGGGCACGGGAATTTGGACCGGCAACCGCAAACTGTGCCCAAGCATCTGTAGTCGACATCATGTGCACATCAAGATCAGGCCATAGGCACTGCCGTGCGAATTCCATGCGGCGATAGACCAGAACGGCATTCGCCGTAGTTGTGGTCATCACGAAATGGTTTTCATTCAGATGGGCAGTCGTGCCGTCATCATAAAGAATACCATCTTCACGCAGCATCAAGCCATAGCGCGTTGCGCCAACTTTCAGCTTTGCGAATGCATTGGAATAGATGCGGTTCAAGAAAGTTGCAGCATCTTTACCTTTGATCTCGATCTTACCCAAAGTTGACACGTCACAGACGCCAACAGAGGCACGTGTCGCTTGAACTTCGCGGTCAACACTTTCGCGCCAGGTTTTTTCGCCATCACGCGGATACCATTGCGCCCGCATCCAGTTACCAACCTCAACAAATACAGCGCCTTGTTCATCGGCCCATTTGTGGCTTGGCGTTAGACGTGTTGGATGGAATTCCATACCACGCTCGCGGCCCCCAAAGGCACCAATTGGAACGGGAGAATAGGGTGGACGGAAAATTGTTGTACCCGTTTCTGGGATCGATTTTCCGGTCGCTTCAGCCATGACAGCCAGACCTAAAACATTCGAGGTTTTTCCTTGATCGGTTGCCATGCCAAGCGTGGTGTATCGTTTAAGATGTTCAACTGCGGAAAAGCCCTCTTTCTGGGACATTTTCACGTCCTTGGCAGTTACGTCATTTTGTAAATCAATCCATGCACGCGCGCCATTGCCAGGGGCGTGCCAGAACGGCGTGATCGCGAACTTTTCGTCCTTAGCTGATGGGAGTTTTGTGCTAGCTGCACGTTTCCCAAGGGCTTTTACAATTTTCTTGGCTTCATCATCGCCTGCTTTGATTGCAGCGGCTAACGTCATCGTGCCGTTTGCAGCACCAGCAACACTCAACCCATCTGGCAAATCACCACCAGGGACAAACCCTGCGATTTTATCATTCCAAGTTGGGCGTCCACGTTTGTGACATGTGATGTGCACATTGGGTGACCAACCACCTGCAACAGCCAAACAATCCGTATTCACAAGCTGTCCATTTGACAACTCGATGCGATGAATGCCCTGACGACCAGTTGTGTTCGTGATATGCGCACCCATAACGGTCATTGCGCCAGGGATATTGGCAGGTGGTTTTTTATCGCGCGTATCGATGACTGCAACGACGTTGCCGCCCGCAGCAGCGATATCTTCGGCAGCTTGCCATCCGCTGTCATTATTGGTCAAAATCGAAATGGCTTCACCACAAGCAACCCCGTAGCGGTTCGCGTAAGCGCGTACTGCCCCTGCCAACATGACACCCGGGCGGTCATTGTTTGGGAAAGCAATCGAACGTTCGGTTGCGCCACCACAAAGTAACGCGCGCTTAGAATAGACGCGCCACAAAACTTGACGGGGTTTGCCGCTGCTTGATGCGAGGTGGTCCGTTTTACGCTCTAATGCGCCATAGATGCCGTGATCAAACGCGCCAATAACCGTTGTCCGAGAGAAGATGCGGACATTGTCCATCTTGTCCAATGCGGCAAGGGTCTTCTCGACCCATTCTGTTGCTGGCTTGCCGTCGATAACGTGCTGTTCTTCCAACAAACGACCGCCAAGCTGGAAATCCTCGTCCATCAAAATAACATCGACGCCCGATTTACCCGCAGCCATTGCCGCAGCCAATCCACTTGGACCCGCACCAATGATCAACAGATCACAATGCAAAAAACCTTTATCGTAGATATCGGGATCTTCTTCCATGGATAGACGACCCAAACCCGCGCTCGATCGGATCACAGGTTCATATAACTTTTCCCAAAACGCCTTGGGCCACATAAATGTCTTGTAGTAGAACCCTGCGCCCAAAAATGGGGCAAAGAGGTCAGTGATCGACATCAAATCCCATTTCACTGAACCACGATGGTTTTGGCTTGTTGCCTCTAGCCCATCGAAAAGTTCCGCAACTGTTGCGCGTGTATTCGGCTCTTGATGCGCGCCTGTGCGAAGCTGAACAAGGGCAGAGGGCTCCTCTGAACCTGCACTAAAAATCCCGCGTGGGCGGTGATATTTAAAACTACGCGCAACAAGCCGCTCGCCATTTGCAAGCAAGGCACTGGCAAGCGTGTCGCCTTCAAACCCTTGAAGCGTTTTGCCATTCCAGCGGAAGCTAATGGGTTTTTTACGATTAACTAATCCTGTGTCGAGACGGACCATTATTTTGTCCTCCCTTTTTTGCGGGCTACCTCATTGGCAAGCTCCACGGATTTAATTTCATGAGTAAGCGTGTTGCGTGTCACAACCAGCCACGAACGGTCGCCCTGTTCGTGATACCAAAGCTCTTTATGCCAACCAGCGGGGTCATCGCGTTCGTAGACATATTCATACATTTTCTTTTCAGCATTGCTGCCCAATCCATCGGGTCGTTCAATTTGGCTCGCATCGCCAAGATATACAAACTCGGCTGCATCTCGTGGTCCCAAAAGAGGGTGGTTAATAATCATGTCAATCTCCCTCTAGTGTAGGTTCGGTTGGGCGCCTTGGCCCTTTTCGTCGATCATATTGCCGGTGATAAAGCGATCTAGACGCATTTGTGCGGCAGTTTCATGCGGTTCATCGCGCGCCAAAAGATGCGCATAACAATAGCCGGATGCAGGCGTTGCTTTAAATCCGCCGTAACACCAGCCACCATTGAAGTAGAGCCCATTGATATGCGTCTTATCGATGAATGGTGTGCCGTCCATCGACATATCCATCACACCGCCCCACATCCGCAACAGGCGCGCGCGACCAATCATAGGCATGATAGACATGCCGCCCGCGCAAACATCTTCAACCACGGGCAAGTTCCCGCGTTGGGCATAGGTGTTATAAGCGTCAATATCACCGCCGAAAACCAATCCACCTTTGTCAGATTGACTGACATAGAAATGGCCTGCGCCGTAAGTGATCACGCCTGGAAGAACCGGTTTTAGACCCTCAGACACGAAAGCCTGCAAAACATGTGTTTCAATCGGTAGACGCATGCCAGCCTTCGACATCACGCGGCTGGAGCTACCCGCCACACATACGGCGATCTTTTTCGCCTTAATCGGGCCTTTTACAGTGTCGACGCCCGTACATTTGCCATTTTTAATATGGAAGCCTGTGACCTCACAGTTCTGAATAATATCAACGCCATGCTGGTCGGCAGAACGAGCATAACCCCACGCTACCGCATCATGACGCGCCGTGCCGCCACGGGGTTGCCACAGGCCACCGTTGATGGGGAAGCGTTCATTATCGAATTTCAGGAAGGGGCAAAGTTTGCGCACACCTTCGCGGTCTAACAGAACAGCGTCAGCACCCGACATCAGCATGGAATTCCCGCGCCGTGCATAGGCGTCGCGCTGTCCATCAGAATGGCTTAGGTTCAAGATCCCACGCTGGGACATCATTGCGTTATAGTTGAGGTCTTGCTCTAGATCTTCCCAAAGCTTCAGTGACATTTCATAAAATGGCTGGTTGCCGGGCAGGTTATAGTTTGAGCGCACAATGGTCGTGTTCCGTCCGATATTCCCAGAACCGATCCACCCCTTTTCTAAGACAGCGATATTTTTCTGGCCGAAATGCTTGGACAGGTAGTGCGCCGTGGACAATCCGTGTCCACCGCCGCCAACGATAATGATATCATATTCTTTTTTGGGCTCTGGCTCCCGCCAAGCGGGTTGCCAACCTTTGTTTCCGGTCAGACCCTGTTTCAATATTTGTAAAGCACTGTAACGCATTTAGACATGTCCCGAATTTCGGGTCAGAGTTGCAAGGAATGCGGTAATTAGCCTATGAGAAAAGCGACATTCTAGCGTAAAGAATGTCTTTAACTCTTCTAGCCGTTGGCCTTCAGCTCTAGTCGACGCGCGTGCAGGACGGGTTCTGTATAACCCGAAGGCTGAATGGCGCCTTTGAAAACAAGATCGCATGCAGCTTGGAAGGCGATTCCAGTGAATTCAGGTGCCATAGGTTGATAGGTGGGATCACCAGAGTTCTGCTCATCCACGACGGCAGCCATCCGCTTCATAATTTCCATCACACGTTCTTCGTTGATCACGCCATGATGAAGCCAATTGGCAATATGTTGCGAAGAGATCCTACAAGTGGCTCGATCTTCCATTAGACCGATATCATTAATGTCTGGAACTTTCGAGCAGCCAACACCTTGATCCACCCAGCGAACAACATATCCCAGAATTCCTTGGGCATTGTTCTCGACCTCGCGCACGACTTCTCGTTCTGACCAATTCACGCCGCGCGCAATTGGCATTTGCAGGATTGTGTCAACAGATGCGCGCCGGCCGCCTGCTTTGATTTCATCTTGCCGGGCGAACACATCAACTTTGTGATAGTGCATCGCGTGAAGCGTCGCTGCTGTAGGAGAGGGCACCCATGCACAATTCGCCCCCGCTTGTGGGTGACCAATTTTTTGATCGAGCATATCGGCCATATTATCTGGAACCGCCCACATCCCTTTCCCGATCTGCGCTTTGCCTTGCAAACCACATGCCAGACCCACGTCAACATTCCACTCTTCATAGGCGCCGATCCATGGCTCTTTCTTGATATCGTCCTTTCGTAAGAACGGGCCTGCCTCCATCGAGGTATGAATTTCATCACCCGTCCGATCCAAGAAGCCAGTATTAATGAAAGCAACACGGTTTTTTGCCGCGCGAATACATTCCTTCAGATTGACAGTGGTGCGGCGCTCTTCATCCATGATCCCAATTTTCACGGTATGCTGTGGCAGGCCGAGTACTTTTTCCACGTGGTTGAAAATCTCGTTGGTGAAAGCGACCTCATCAGGTCCATGCATCTTGGGCTTAACGACATACATCGAGCCTTTGACAGAGTTGCCGCTTTCGCGCTTGAAATCTTGGATGGCAATAAGCGTGGTCACCATTGCATCCATCAAACCTTCGCCCACTTCGTATCCATCAGCATCATGGATTGCGGGGTTTGTCATTTGGTGCCCCACATTGCGCACTAACATCAAAGAGCGTCCCTTTAGTGAAAGCGGGTTCCCATCTTTCCCAATGTAGGCGCGATCTGGGTTAAGGGATCGGGTGACGATACTGCTGCCTTTGTTAACCTTCTCTGTTAGATCGCCTCTCATCAGTCCAAGCCAATTTGAATAGGCAAGCACCTTATCTTCTGCATCAACGGCCGCGACGGAATCCTCACAATCCATAATGGTAGACATCGCTGATTCCAAAATAATATCGGCAATTCCAGCTTTGTCATTTTTGCCGATCACATGTTCGCGGTCGATCACAATTTCAACATGCAGCCCGTTCTTCTTCAAAAGGATAGATGAAGGCGCATTTGGATCACCATTGTAGCCAATGAATTGATCTGGATCGAAAAGCCCTTTGGAATCCGCGACAAGAGCCTCGCCCTTAATTTTGTACTGGAAAACATCTGCGTGGCTTCCAGCCGCAAGCGGGAAAATTGTATCGAGATAACTTTTGGCCCAAGCGATCACCTCGGCGCCGCGTGCCGGGTTATAGCCTCCTGATGGTGGCTTGGATCCCATCGCATCGGTGCCATAAAGCCCGTCGTATAAGGAACCCCAACGCGCGTTTGCCGCGTTCAACGCATAGCGCGCGTTCATGATCGGCACCACTAACTGTGGCCCCGCAACAGATGCAATTTCAGGATCGACATTTGTAGTTTCGATCTCAAAATCAGCGCCCTCAGGCACGAGATAGCCAATTTCAGCTAGAAAGTTCTTATAGGCCACCGCGTCATGATCCTGGCCTTTTCTTTCCAAATGCCATGCATCAATCTGATCTTTAAGTTCTTTGCGGCGCGCAAGTAACGTGCGATTTTTTGGACCCGCCCATTCAACAAGACTGGCAAATCCATCCCAAAAATCATCAGAAGAAACGCCACTGTCCAGCAGCGCTTTGTCCTCAATAAACTGGAAAAGTTCCTTTGAAATTTTCAATCCAGATAGTTCGACACGCGCCATTTTTTAAACTCCATTCTTGGCATTTGGATTAGTGGTTTCAGGGGCTGAATTCAACTGCAATCATATGCAATTGTATACAAATAGCGGCCATTTAGGCGCGTGCAGGGTATGACGTTGGGTATCATTTCCAGGATTTTGAAAAGGCGTAGCTCAAAAGGGAAAAGTTAGTGGATATTTGTTGACTTGAATGCTTACCGCATCTCTCAAATTCGCCTTTTCATTTCTGGAAATATTGAGCAAAACCTTAGTCAACAGCAAAGGAGCATTTTATGGCTGCCACTCCCGAAACCGCCCGCGAAAAACCGATCACACTTCCTTGGGACGATATGTTTCTTCTCGAAACTCAGTTAAGTGAAGAGGAACGCATGATCCGCGACACCGCGGCTCAATATGCTCAAGAGAAATTGGCCACGCGTGTTCTTGAGGCGAACCGACGCGAAACTTTTGATCGTGGGATCATGACGGAAATGGGCGCGCTAGGATTGTTGGGCGCCACCATTCCTGATGAGTTTGGCGGCGTTGGGGCAAACTATGTTTCCTACGGCCTGGTTGCGCGAGAAATTGAACGGGTCGATAGTGGCTACCGCTCGGTCATGTCGGTGCAAAGCTCGTTGGTTATGCATCCTATATTTGCGTATGGTACCGATGAGCAGCGCCAGAAATACCTGCCAAAATTAGCCAGCGGAGAATTTGTCGGTTGCTTTGGTTTGACAGAACCAGATGTCGGATCAGATCCCAATTCGATGATGACCAAAGCTGTGCCTATTGATGGTGGCTATAAAATTTCAGGTGCCAAAAACTGGATCACGAATAGCCCAATCGCAGATGTGCTTGTCGTTTGGGCGCGATCAGAGGCGCATGAGGGTAAAATCAAAGGCTTCATTTTAGAACGAGGAATGGACGGTCTAAGCACGCCTAAGATCGAGGGTAAATTTTCACTTCGGGCATCACCAACGGGTATGATCCATTTGGCTGAGGTCTTCGTGCCAGAAGAAAATTTGCTACCCAATGTCGAAGGGCTTGCGGGACCGTTTGGTTGTTTGAATCGGGCGCGCTATGGGATTGCATGGGGCGCTATTGGGGCAGCGGAGTTTTGTTGGAATGCGGCCCGCGATTACACGCTAGAGCGTAAACAGTTCGGACGTCCGCTTGCTGCAACCCAGCTTATTCAGAAAAAACTTGCGGACATGCAAACGGAGATTTCGTTGGGACTGCAAGGTGCGCTGCGCCTTGGCCGCCTCTTTGATGAACAAGGTTGCCCAGCCAGCCTTATCTCTATGATGAAGCGGAATAATTGCGGCAAAGCACTGGAGATCGCGCGCCAAGCGCGAGATATGCATGGCGGCAATGGTGTATCAGATGAATATGGTGTCATTCGACACGTGATGAACCTTGAGGCGGTGAATACTTATGAAGGCACCCATGATATTCATGCGCTGATATTGGGCCGTGCCCAAACGGGCCTGGCGGCATTTTAAAGGGATCGCGGGTTTATCCCGCGATCGCCGCTTAAGTGCGGGTTAACCCGCCCGCAAGCGGCGATATCTATCGCGCGGCTCCGCCGCGCAATGGCTCACACCAGATCTAACAAAGCCTCAATTCGACCGATTTTATCGTCCTTAGAATAAAGATCGAAATAGGCTGACGCCATAAGATGCGGCGGTCCAAAGAAAAATCGCTCATACAAAGCCTGCCTGTTCCCAAACCCACTTACCGCCACATCATGGGCCAGACGATAAAGCGCTGTCCGATCCTTTGGGCCAAGATTGGCAAGTTGAAAATAGCGCTCCACATCTTCTCCTAAATCGCCGGTGAAATCTGCCTCTGCTGGGGTTGCCATCAAAGACGAAGAACCCAACATTTGCAAAATCTCAACCATGCGAGGATAGAATTTAGGAAATAAGTTTCGTTGTGTGTCCAGTGGGCTTTGCAAGGGCACATAGTTTCCAAAGGCATCTTTCTCTGCTTGCTGCTCTGCACTGAACCGCAGTGCGCGAACTGTTTCTGCCATCATCATGACTTCTGCAATCATGCCTTTTGTGTGAAGATCCTTGTCGCGCCCCGTGGCTTTTGCGATCAAGCACATTAGACCCACCATGAATTCAGCTTTTGCAAGTTTCCCGCACGCAACCTGATGGGCCATATGCGCCAAGGCGCGCGTCGTACCGAAGGCTTGATTGCACAAGGCGGGTTCCCCATACATAAAAACGCGCTCCCACGGAACAAGCACATCTTCAAAAATTACAACCGCGTCCATTTCATCAAACCGGCTTGCAAGTGGTGCATCAAAATTCGATTTCCCGTGATCATAGGTGTCACGACAAATCATGCGCAGACCTTGGGTTGCAATCGGGATGGAGAAGGCGAAGGCGAAGGGAATATTGTCATCATCCGCTTTCAAAACAGTGGACGGGAACACCTCAATGGAATCCGCAAAAGGCCCCAAAGTCGCCAGCAACCGGGCGCCGTTTACAACAATGCCGGCATCGGTTTCTTTTGTGACATGAAGCGCGACCTGACCGTCAAACTTGCCGCTTGCATATTGTTGGTGACTCACCGATGGGTTCACAAGGGTGTGGGTTAAAACCTTATCTCCCAATCGGATTTCATCGTAAAAACTACGAATATTGCCGACAAAATCTGCCTGACCTTTGGTGCCTTGTGCTAGAAATTCTGTTGCTTGCGCAAAAGCCATGACAGATGCGTTTTTATAGTCTGGCGTTCGCCCAAACATGCCACCTGACCATTTCGCCCATTCGTAGTAGGCCGCCCCACGATCGATAACATCTTGTGCCGTTTTTGTCGGTTTATGGGACATCGCACATCGATGGCCATCCTCATCGACATAGGTCACAAGATCTTGGAATTCTAAATCGTGCTGCCTGTCCAAGAACCCGGCTAATGTCTGGGCTGCACGACCCATGGTGGGATTATTGGTGACGTCCTCGACGCGCTTTCCTTGCGACCAGATTTCCCGACCATCACGCAAACCCTCTAGATAGGCGCTGCCTTTACGGATGCCTGAGCCATATTTGGATTTTTCTGCCATGGGTTCCTCCTAGCCTTCGCGAAGTTTTGTCGCTTGAGGTGATTGTAAATTTGATAGAATTTGGACCAGATGCTGCCAATCGGTTCCTCCGATTTGATCGATGTGGCGCGCGTGGATTGCGGCGACTTCTGGCATAACTTTGCTTTGCAAATTTCGGGCAAGAGCTGTCGGTTTCACGTGTACTTGGCGTCGGTCATTCACCGCCCGAAGGCGGGTAACCAAGCCCTTCTTTTCAAGTCGATCTAATATACCGACGAGCGACGGTGGCGGTAGCAGTGTTTCAACCGCGATCTCTTTCGGGGTTAGATGGTCTTTGTCCCACAACACACGCAAAACGCGCCACTGTTGTTCGGTCAGGCCATGCTTAGAAAAGAGCGCCCGGTAGTCGGGCATAATTTCATCAAGTGCCTTGTAAAGCAGCATGGGGAGTGACGCGCCAAATTTCATAATTCATACCTTAATAATTAACATATTAATTAAATGAATAAACGATTCTGTCAAGCAGCGCCCTCGAAACGAATTATTTGCGGAGCGCTTCTCGGACTCTAACCAAATCTTCAAGCAGCGAAGTTAAGCGTTCTGCGCCGATCGCCTCTTCTATTTCTGCATAGATTTGAGCACTTTCTGATGCACAGGCGGTTAAAAGCTCATCCCCTTGCGCTGTAATCGAAAACAGAACTCGGCGACGATCATTAGGATCTTTTTTGCTCTCCACCAATCCTGCTGTTCCTAATGATTTCCCAATCCGGGTTAAACTTGGCATTAACAGGCAGGCTTGCTCGGCAAGATGAGTTGCATCTAACTCGCGTTTTTCACCTAAAACACGCAAGACTCGCCACTGTTGATCCGTTAAACCTCGGGAAGCGATCATAGGTCGAAATCGTTCAACGACCATTTCGCGTGTACGAAGGAGGGAAATAGGCAGAGCAAGCTGCGTGGCGGCATAGTTTCGATTTGTGTCACCCATGGGTATTGCTAGCAATTTCTGGCTTGACAGGGAAGCCATAACTTAACATGTTAAATAAAAAAGAGGGTGACCATGGCACATCTCACAATTCAGTATTCCCCGCGTTTAGAGGCGCAGATCGATATGCAGCATCTTTGTGAATCCTTGCGTCAGGTGATGATCGATCAGGGCATTTTTCCTGAGGGTGGCATTCGCGTTCGTGCATGGCCCACACCCCATGCGGCGATTGCTGATTTGCATACTGATAATGTCTATGCTGATTTGCAACTTCGTATGGGTCAGGGGCGAAGCATGGAACAGAAAAAGGCAGCGGGCGCGGCAATTATGGAAGCTGCAGAAGCGGCATTCGCTGGCGTTCTGGCCACCCCGCATATGGCACTTGCGTTAGAGATTATCGAAATCGACAAAGAGTTGAGTTGGAAAACAAATTCAATTCACCCGCGCCTGAAGGCAGAAGGATAAGAAGATGTCATTGGATGAAAATATCAAAAAGGCAGAAGGCTATTTGGCGCGATTTCGGGGCGAGGTGTTGCTCAATCAAATAGGCGGCAAGGCGGTAGCTGCGACGAGCGGGGAAACTTTCGAAACAATAAGCCCGATAGATTTAAAGATGATCGGGGAAGTCGCCAAAGGAGGCACCGTAGACATCGACGCCGCAGCGCAAGCTGCAGATGCGGCATTCAAAGACTGGGCGGGGATCAGCGCGAAAGAGCGTAAAAACATTCTGCACAACATCGCAGACGCAATTGTTGCGCGCGCCGAGGAGATTGCCTTTGTCGAGGCCGTCGACACCGGACAATCTATACGTTTCATGTCAAAAGCGGCAATTCGCGGGGCGGCGAATTTTCAATTCTTTGCCGATAAGTGCATCGAAGCGCGCGATGGTAAATCGATGTTTACCGATGGGCAGATGAACATCACCAATCGTAAACCTATTGGACCGGTTGGGATAATCACGCCTTGGAATACCCCGTTCATGCTTTCAACATGGAAAATTGCCCCAGCATTGGCTGCAGGCTGTACGGTCGTCCACAAGCCCGCAGAGTTTTCACCACTGACGGCGCGTCTATTGGTTGAAATCGCGGAAGAGGCTGGACTTCCACCGGGCGTTTGGAATCTCGTGAACGGTATGGGCGAAGATGCTGGCAAGGCATTGACCGAGCATCCGTTGATCAAGGCGGTGGCTTTTGTCGGCGAAAGCTCAACAGGTTCCATGATCATGAAACAAGGTGCACCAACTTTGAAACGTGTGCATTTTGAATTGGGCGGTAAGAACCCAGTTGTTGTTTTTGATGACGCTGATTTGGAACGCGCAGCAGATGCAGCTGTTTTCATGATCTATTCCTTAAACGGGGAGCGATGCACCTCGTCATCACGCCTGCTAGTGCAGGACAGCATCCATGATAAGTTCACCGAAATGGTTGCCAAGAAAGCAGTAAACATCAAAGTTGGCCATCCGCTCGATCCAGAAACAACCATCGGTCCGCTGATCCATCCCGTGCATTTTGATAAAGTTGTGTCTTACTTCGACATTGCAAAAGAAGATGGTGCCAAGATTGCTACAGGCGGCGAAACATTCGATGGGCCAGGGGGCGGTTGTTATGTGAAGCCGACCTTGTTCACGCATGCCAACAATAAAATGCGGATCGCACAAGAAGAGATCTTCGGACCTGTGCTAACCGCAATTCCGTTCAAAGATGAAGATGAAGCGCTTCAGATAGCAAACGACGTTGAATACGGGCTTGCAGGGTATCTTTGGACAAATGACCTAAAACGCGCACTGCGCTTTTCTGATGGGATGGAAGCGGGCATGGTTTGGGTCAATTCAGAAAACACGCGTCATTTGCCAACACCCTTTGGCGGGGTGAAGAACTCTGGTATTGGGCGCGATGGTGGCGAT
>CAZRFT010000340.1:0-3151 GCA_964599255.1 uncultured Neptunicoccus sp.
CATTGGCGACTTTGGTTGTGAACAAACTACGTGGTGGTTTGAAAATCGCAGCTGTGAAAGCACCTGGTTTTGGTGACCGTCGTAAAGCAATGTTGCAGGACATCGCGATCCTAACAGGTGGTCAAGTGATCTCTGAAGATCTTGGCATGAAGCTTGAAAACGTGACAATGGATATGCTTGGCACGTCTAAGAAAGTTTCTATCACTAAAGACGAAACAACAATCGTTGATGGTTCTGGTGAGAAAGCAGAGATCGAAGCCCGCGTTGCACAGATCAAACAGCAAATCGAAGAAACATCTTCTGATTACGACCGTGAGAAATTGCAGGAACGTCTTGCGAAACTTGCAGGTGGTGTTGCTGTGATCCGCGTTGGCGGTGCAACAGAAGTTGAAGTGAAAGAGCGTAAAGACCGCGTTGATGACGCATTGAACGCGACCCGTGCGGCCGTTCAAGAAGGCGTTGTTGTTGGTGGTGGTGTTGCCCTTGTTCAGGCTGTTAAGGGCCTCGACAAAGTTAAAGGCGACAATTCTGACCAAGAAGCGGGTATCGCAATTGTACGTCGTGCGCTTGAAGCGCCGCTTCGTCAAATCGCTGAGAATGCTGGCGTTGATGGTGCGGTTGTTGCGGGCAAAGTTCGCGAGAGCAAAGACGCAGCATTTGGTTTCAACGCGCAAACTGAAGAATATGGTGACATGTTCAAATTCGGCGTGATTGACCCTGCAAAAGTTGTCCGTACAGCACTTGAAGATGCAGCATCTGTTGCGGGTCTGTTGATCACAACAGAAGCAATGGTCGCAGAGAAGCCAGCCAAAGATGGCGGTGCCGGTGGCGGCATGCCAGACATGGGCGGCATGGGCGGCATGGGCGGCATGATGTAAAGATCGGCTTTAATCCCGCCATACGGGGTTAAAACGATCCTTGGCCGAAGGCCGTCACATAAAGAACAAAGAAAAGCCCCGCCATGTGCGGGGCTTTTTTCATTTAGAGTAAATCCAAGTAAATTCAGGACTTTCCATAAATATATAAATGGGACTACAGTGCTCGTGGCTAGTGGTGTCCCTTTAAGGGTATGTATTTTTGGTGTGTGTGAATAATGGGTGAAACTGGTAAAGCGAATATTGATCAGGCGCTGGTTCACGCGCAAAAGCTGTTCGCTTTATGCGAGGCAATAGGCTCAGACATAGTTTGCCTGACTGTCTTGAATCCGGATGCTTCAAAATTTGAACATGCATTCCTAATGGATGGCGCGCTTTCGGTGACGCGTGCTGCGACGCCGACGGGGGCACAAACATTTTGTCAGCAAGTTATTGATTCAGCCGAACCGTTGATCGTGCCGGATATGAGCAAACACCCAAAAGAAAAATGCTGCCCTATGATGGTGGCAGAAGGCTACGCCGCTTATGCTGGGGCACCGATTTTTAGGGGCCAAAAATGCATTGGTGCCGCTGAAGCAATTTCGAATGTGGCGCGCATTTGGAATAAAGATGACATCCTGTTGCTGACAGGCATGGCAAATCTGGTCTCTGGTGAGATTGCTCAAGCAGAGAAGCTGGTCGAGCTGCGCTCAAAGCAATAGAAAAATGCCTGTCCCGATTAGACCTGCGTTTCTACGTAATGCCTGTTAAGAGGCGGTAATGACAAACGGCATTACATTTTCAGAGGCAAAGGTTTTCGACGGGACGTGTTGGGTTGAGCGCCCCTTGTCGATACGCGATGGAGAGATCGTAGAGGCCGAGTCTCTCAACATAACGTTAGCCGGTTACCGCATTGCACCTGGAATAATCGATTTGCATGGGGATGGGTTTGAACGTCACGTGGCGCCACGTCGCGGTGTTTTAAAAGATCTTAGCCATGCGCTTTTTGCTGTGGATGCGGAGCTAGCTGCAAACGGTATCACCACAGCTTATCTTGCTCAATTCTGGTCTTGGGAAGGCGGGCAGCGGGCGCCCGATTTTGCCAAAGCCTTGGCAAAATCACTGCACCAAGCGCGCCAATACTTGCGCACCGATATGCGCCTTCAGTTGCGGTTCGAGACGCATTTGCTGGATGACTTCGGCGCCGTTCTTGATTTTGTCGATGAGGTTGGGATCGATTTTTTTGTGTTCAATGACCACATCCCGCATGCGGCATTAGAAAAGGGCAAGCGGCCGCCTAGATTGACGGGGCAGGCGTTAAAAAGTCACCGGTCGCCAGAGGCGCATCTGGCGCTTTTAAATGAGCTTCATGCAAATACGGATAAAGTCGCGGATGCGCGTACAGAACTTGCGCGGGAGCTTCAGGCACGCGGTTGCATCCTGGGAAGTCACGATGATGAAAACGCCGGCGATCGCGATACCTATCGCGCGATCGGTGCCACCATAGCGGAGTTTCCAATGGGTGAGGGTGCTGTCGCCTCTGCAAAAGATGCAGGTGATCCGATGATATTCGGGGCACCAAATGTCATTCGGGGCGGCAGCCATGATGGACGATTGCGTGTGGCTGACCATTTGGAGGCGTCCCATGTCCTTGTTTCCGATTACCATTATCCCGCGCAAAAGCAGGCAGCCCTGATAGCTGAACAAGATTTAGGGTTCGAAAATGCTTGGAATTTGATTTCGGCAAATCCTGCGCAGGTTATGAGGTTGTCGGATCGGGGTAGCTTAAAACCCGGCAAACGCGCAGATTTATGCATCTTGGATAGGCATTCCCGCGTTGTTGGGACCATGGTGGCGGGGCGTTGGAGCCATTTGAGCGGCACGCTTGCGGAAAAATTGATCAGCCATTAGCTTTCCCCCATGCATATGCATCAGATCACCCCATTTATTCTTGTTTCCGATTTAGATCGGGCCATTGCGTTTTATGAAACCTATCTGGGTTTTAAATGCGGATTTAAGATGGAAAAAATCTATGCCTTTTTGCGCGCCGAGGGTGTTGCGATCCGTCTTTTAGAGGTGGGCTTTGATCTGAGCATCGAGGAGCGCCAAAACTCTTTTTATATCGACGTTCATGGCATTGATGCGCTTTATGAGAAATTGCGCCCGCAAATAGAAACTTTGCCCGAAGGTCGCGTGCGTGCGCCGTTCGACCAAGATTATGGCCAACGTGAGTTCCATGTGAAAGACGAGGATTGCACCTTAATCTTTTTCGGCGAAGAGATTGACGCAAAGTAAGT